>JAQYWP010001281.1 GCA_029379285.1 Rhizonema sp. PD38 | reverse complement strand
GATGATAAGCGTTGTATCAACCTCCTATTCCTGGCTAGATATGATTATCATAGTTTTTGCGCTGAAGGCTCAAAAAAGTTGTGAAGAGCGTCTTTTCTATTGACAAATAGATAAAATGTGGTAACTAGTAAAAGGTAGGTAGAAAAAGGATACAAGTTCCTCGGTTGAGTAAGATAGAACGCAGAACACTTAGGGTCATCAGGATAATAACCTGAGTGAGTGCTAAGTTGCATAAGAGCAAGGAACCAATTCATGCGATTTGGGACTCTAAAATGAGTGGCGGCGTAGAACTCACTCATTGCATCTCTTATTATCTGTTCTAATTTCTTCTTCCAAATGAAAAAGGACTCATGACTTATACTAAAACATAAGCATGGAGTTTTCTGGTGGAATTTATTAAAGCATCATAATTCATTTCGGTGCTTCCTCCCTACCAACTACATACCTTTTACAAACTAGCTTCATGTGATAAGGCTTAAGCGATCGCCAACGGGATCGCCAGCTGCAAAAAATCTGACCTGTATAGGGAATAATCGCTAATGACACCGGATTCGCTAATGACACCGGAAAAACTGATTCTGGAGGGAAAAACTTTTGTTCCCGCAGACCAAATACCTATCTACGAGTGGCCTTGTGTCATAAGTGAAAGACCTCAGCCGACACTAACGGTTAAAGATGACGATTTATTTTTTGTTACGGACACGTTAGGTAACATTTCTGGCTGTTCGCTTAACGATGGTAACCCAAGTATGGGGCTTTTTTGCGCTGATACACGATTTATTAGCCGCTTAGAGTTGCAAATAGAGGGACGTTCACCTATACTCCTTAGCAGTACTGCTGACAAAGGTTTTTCACTCTCTGTTTTGTGTACTAATCCGAAGATTGAAGATCGTCTCAGAGCTGATACTATAGGGATTCGTCGAGAGCTTGTACTTAACGGAGCTCTCTTTGAAGAATTAGAAGTATCTAATTATAGCACAACATCCATCAGCTTTGAACTTAGTATCAGTTTTGATGCAGATTTTGTTGATTTGTTTGAAGTTAGAGGTTTCGGCAGGGATAACCGAGGTAAACTTTTACGCCTTGTAGAACCAACGCCTGAGGAAGGAATACTTACTAGCGATAACAATTTGTCTAGTCAGAATCAGGCACCAGCACGAGAACAATCTTTAACACTTGCCTA
The DNA here is from genome assembly GCA_029379285.1 of Rhizonema sp. PD38. Classification (GTDB taxonomy): domain Bacteria; phylum Cyanobacteriota; class Cyanobacteriia; order Cyanobacteriales; family Nostocaceae; genus Rhizonema. The sequence continues at coordinate 1,378 of JAQYWP010001281.1, read as the reverse complement.
TCAAGGTTTGGACAACTTGGTGATGGAATCTCGCATCCAATTCCAGTACCGAACTCCCGACTATTTCAAGGGCTACACAGCAGTTTGGCGGCTAGAAATTGCTTCCCACGAAACCCAAAAATTGGGCTACAGGGTAAACATGCTGACAAACAATAGTTCCAGTTCCACAGTTAGTGCAGCTGTCACCTTAGCACAGGCTAAAGCTGGGGAGTTGATGGAAGAGCAAAACTGGGTGCAGCAAATTACAAAGATTCGTTCAGACAAAAGTCTTTTCAACCGTGCCGTTGAACGAGCTGAGCAAGATATGTATTTGTTGCGCCAGTCTTTCGGCAAGCATAAGACTGTCTCCGCAGGAGTGCCGTGGTATTCCACATTATTTGGTCGAGATTCGCTGATTACTGCCTCTCAAACTCTGATGTTGAATCCCCAAATTGCCAAGGAAACTTTGATTCTACTGGCGTTATATCAAGGGAAAACTGATGATGAGTGGCGCGATGAGGAACCAGGTAAAATTTTGCACGAGTTACGGTTGGGGGAATTGGCTCGTTGTCACGAAATTCCTCATACACCCTATTACGGTACGGTTGATGCAACTCCCTTGTGGTTGATGCTGTATGCGGAATACTATTCTTGGACTCACGATTTGGAACTTCTCGAGCAATTATGGTCTAATGCTTTAGCCGCAATGGATTGGATTGATCGTAATATTAAACAAACAGGTTATCTCACTTACTCTTTGAAATCCAAACGAGGTTTGACCAATCAAGGTTGGAAAGATTCTGGGGATTGTGTTGTCAATCGCAAAGGAGAGATTGCCTCTGGAGCAATTGCTCTTTGTGAAGTGCAAGCTTATGTCTATGCTGCCAAATTACGCCTTGCAGAAATAGCGAAAATGAAGAAGCGGCTTGACTTGTCAGATCGCTGGCAAGAAGAAGCCAGAAATCTCAAGCTTCGTTTCAACAGAGACTTTTGGATTCAAGATCAGGATTTCTGTGCTCTCGCTTTGGATGGAGATGGCAACCGAGCTGATAGTATTACATCGAATCCTGGTCATTGTTTGCATTTAGGACTTTTCACACCAGAAAAAGCATACAGTGTGGCAGAACGACTGCGAGCACCTGACATGTTTAATGGTTGGGGTATTCGCACATTGAGCAGTTTGTCGCCAGCTTACAATCCTATGGGTTATCATATTGGTTCGGTATGGCCCCACGACAACTCGCTCATTGCTATGGGGTTGCGATCGCTCGGTTTAGTCGATCAAGCCTTAGAAGTTTTTGAAGGTTTGTTTGACATGACTAATCGACAGCCTTATCATCGTCCTCCCGAACTTTTCTGCGGTTACGAACGCAGTGGTGATAATACCCCAGTACAGTAT
>JAQYWP010001280.1 GCA_029379285.1 Rhizonema sp. PD38 | reverse complement strand
TAGATCTATCAACTGCGTAAACTGCAACTAGCTGGCACGACTCCCCACGGCACATCAGCCAACCAAGCCCTCACTCCTGCGTGAAGAGCATCACGCAGGAGTACATCAAAATGCGTATTATTTTACATCAAATGATAGTTTTTTTAGTTCGAGCCGAAAGCTTACAACTAGAAATAAGTGCGAAATCTGAAGGCGCGAAGTCTTGGGTCCACGGCTATGGCTAAGAAGAGGAATGACTTGAAGATGGAACAAACACGACGGGTAGTGATCATCACTGGAGACAAAGGGGGTGTAGGCAAATCCACATTTGCCAGGGGATTGCTGCATTTGTATGCCAATCAAAAGCTAAAGTATCTGGCTTATGATTCGGATCATCGTAATGCGCAACTTTATCGGCACTACAACATGGTGGAACCGGGAGTGAAGCTGCTTGATATCTTTACTCGGGGCGGAGCAGACGACTTACTGATTGATCTAGATAACCAGCGCCCCCCGTTGGCATTAGTGGATCTGCCTGCCCAATCAGGAGCATTTTTTGAAAGTTTTGAGAAAGACTTGGGAGTTTTCGATGCTGTAAAGAGCTTAGGATATAAGGTGACGATGGCGAGTGTACTTTCCAGAGTAAAAGATTCAGTCAATATCCTGCGTGTATTGCATGAATACTGCAAGGAGAAAGTTGATTATTTGGTGGTCAAAAATCTATTTCATGGAGATGCTGACAAGTTTGAACGCTACGATAATTCTGAGACTCGTATCAACCTAAAGTCAGCTGGTGCGGTTGAGGTTTTGATGCCTGACTTGTTTTTCAAGCCATACGACTACATTGATGAAATGAATTTATCGTTTGAAGGAGTTTCAAAAAGCAAAGCTGACATTACCATCAAAAGTCGTGTTTCGGCTTGGCTGAAGGAATTCGAGCAAAATATGCTGATTGGGGGTTCGTTATTAGGGCTTGAAAACTTAGCTACAGTTAGTCACTTAGAGGCAGGAGACAAGGAGACAGAAGCAGAAGAGAAAGCTCTAATAAACGTATGAATACAATCTCTCGCAAGCGACTGGTGATGACAGCCGGCGACGCCAGAGTAGGCAAATCAACCACAGCCCGGTTATTACTAGAGCTTTACTTAGAATCCAAAATCAAGCTAAGAGCTTACTACACCGGCGAGCGCAACAAATTGTTCAATTATGAACCGCTATTAATAGTTAGCGAATTACCGCTAACCCGAGGTGGAGGCGATAAACTACTCATAGATTTAGAAAGATTCTCAGAGATTCAGTTAGCTCTGTCTGACTTACCAGGACAAAATATCCAGCAATTCAAACGATTTGCTTCTGAAGTGCAGTTGTGGGATGCGATCGCTAGTATAGGCTACCGCATCACTTTTGTGCATCCAATTTCTGACCGCAGAGATTGCATTGAGTACTTGCAAGAGCTTTTCGACTACTGCGGAGAAAAAGCGGATTATGTGATAGTTAAAAACCTCCTCTTTGATGATGATTTTCCCTATTTTGATGGTACTGATATCCAAAAGCGTATTCAAGAAATTGGTGGAGAGGAATTATATTTAGGAGCGTTATGGAAAGGTACTTATGAATTGGTAGAAGCGATGAATTATCCTTATTGCCAAGCAATTCATAGCTCAGAAATTGATACATTGAATCGTTCCCGTATTTTTAACTGGATGGAAGAGTTTCATCAACAAATTAAGAATAGTAAAACAATTTCTGAAAAATTGGGACTTACGCTATCCACATCAGTAAGTAATCTTCAGCCAAAGTTGTTGGTTGATTTTTGAGTAAAACACATTCATTAGCTATGGTTAATTCTTTAGATACGGCACTAGAAGGACGTTCCGACCATTTTAAACAAAAAGTTCATGATGTAGTTCGCCGCTCTGGCATTAATACAAGAGATCCCTTATTTTTAGTTTTGAGTTCCCTTGGCAAGTATGAGATCTTAATGGAGGAGATCCCAGATAAACTTGAGACTGTCGTGAAAACATGGACAGTTGAAATAGATCACAAGCTTGATAAGGCATCAAGTGTAGCTCTTGTCCTGCAAAAGAGTGCGATCGCCAAAGCTGCCTCAGCCTTGTTAAAAACGGGAGAGCAACAAAAATCAATTAAAATTTTCGGTTCCGTACTACCATTCGCCGTATTACTACCAGGTATTTTTGGTATAGGTCTATTAGTTGGTAGTATAATTCCTGCTTGGAGAGGTGGTGGTTTGACAGAGCCAGTTCGCCTAAGCTTTGAAGAGAAAGAAGCTTTGAGTTGGACAAAATCAAAAGATGGACAATTCGCCCGTCAGCTTATGCGCTGGAATGATTTTGATATTAATGTTTGTCGTCAGGAGCCAGAGCGTTTGAAAGGTAGATGTGTACTCTGGGTTGTGCCCTATGACAAGCGCTCCACTTATCAAAAGCAATTGAGTAGATGATTCTGGACTTTGCTTGCGCTATCATGATCGTCCTCCCATCTGGGTGTCTCAACTAATCCTTCAGCTATCGCTTTGATTGCGGCTTGAGCTCGGCTAGAGCAACTCAATTTTTGAAGAACTT
>JAQYWP010001279.1 GCA_029379285.1 Rhizonema sp. PD38 | reverse complement strand
GCAGTGCGACGTCAACAACTCCTGCAACATCAACGACTCCTAAGGCTAAAAAGAAACCTTAGGTATAGTTTGAGACCAGCGCGAAATAAGTTGATAAAATTAATCTTTGCTGCTGAAAAGCCTACCAAGACATTTTTTGTTGAAGGTGAGATATAAGTGACGCTCTTGCCTGCTACAGGGAGTGAAAATTCATTAGGTCTTTGTTGTTGAAGATTTGTAGCTATAAGATCCGGTTTCCTTGAGGAACCGGATTTATCGTAATTGTCATGATTTACTCATAAATAATCTAGTATGAGAAACTTGTTTCCAGAATTTAATCAAACTTGTAAATTAAAATGAAGTATTGAAGACAACATATTCACTATAAACTTATCTACTGCGTGAGGTTTAATTGTGCGTCCACCAACTGTCCCCCAAGGAGATTTGCATTCCTCATTAAGTCCAAGACAAAGCGAAAATCCTACCCAGTCCCATGTCTCTAAATCGTCAATCGTGGCGTCTCAACGTGCTTCTGGTGGTTTTGCTCTGCTTGACAGCCTTAAACGCCATGGTGTCGAGTATATTTTTGGCTATCCAGGTGGTGCGATTCTACCAATTTACGACGACTTGTATAAGGTAGAAGCAAGTGGTGGAATTAAGCACATCCTGGTGAGACACGAACAAGGCGCAGCACACGCTGCTGATGGTTATGCCCGTGCTACGGGAAAGCCAGGAGTATGTTTTGGCACTTCTGGACCTGGGGCAACTAATTTGGTCACGGGTATTGCTACGGCGTATATGGACTCAATCCCGATGGTGATTGTGACGGGACAGGTGTCACGGGCAGTCATCGGTTCGGATGCGTTTCAAGAAACAGATATCTACGGAATTACACTGCCGATTGTCAAGCATTCCTACGTTGTGCGCGACTCACATGATATGGCGCGAATTGTTGCTGAAGCCTTCCATATCGCTACAACAGGACGTCCGGGACCAGTTTTGATTGATGTTCCTAAGGATGTGGCATCTGAAGAATTTGACTACATCCCTGTGGCACCGGGTTCGGTAAAGTTACCAGGATATCGTCCTACATTGAAGGGGAATCCCCGGCAGATCGCTGCAGCAATACAGTTGATTTGTGAAAGTCGTCGTCCTCTACTATATGTAGGTGGAGGTGCGATCGCTTCCAGTGCCCATGAGGAAATAAAAAAACTCGCAGAACTTTTCAATATCCCCGTCACAACAACATTGATGGGAATCGGTGCTTTTGACGAACATCATCCTCTGTCTGTAGGAATGTTGGGGATGCACGGTACCGCCTACGCCAACTTTGCCGTGACTGATTGCGACTTGTTAATTTGTGTCGGTGCCAGATTTGATGATCGCGTCACTAGTAAGTTGGATGAATTTGCCAGTCACGCAAAAGTTATTCACATTGATGTCGATCCGGCAGAAGTTGGCAAAAATCGGATTCCAGAAGTCCCTATAGTCGGCGATGTTCGGAAAGTTTTGACTGAGTTGTTGAAGCGATGTCAGGAAGCAGGTATCAAGGGAACACCCGACCAAACACAAGAATGGCTGAACCTGATCAACCGTTGGAAGGAAGAGTATCCTCTAGTTGTACCACATCCACCAGACAGCATCTCACCGCAAGAGGTGATTGTAGAAATCGCCAGCCTTGCACCTCACGCCTACTACACCACAGATGTCGGTCAACATCAAATGTGGGCAGCACAATTCCTGAACAATGGTCCCCGACGCTGGATTTCTAGCGGTGGTTTGGGAACGATGGGTTTTGGTTTGCCTGCGGCAATGGGGGCTAAAGTAGCGTTTCCCGATGAGGAAGTTATTTGCATCAGTGGGGATGCCAGCTTCCAAATGAATTTACAAGAATTGGGAACGTTGACACAGTATGGCATAAATGTCAAGACAATAATTATTAATAATGGCTGGCAGGGCATGGTGCGGCAATGGCAGCAAGCCTTTTACGGCGAACGGTACTCATGCTCAAATATGCAAGTAGGAATGCCAGACATTGAGTTGTTAGCAAAGGCTTATGGAATTAAGGGCATGGTGATTAGCGATCGCACTCAGTTAAAAGATGCGATCGCGACAATGCTGGCACACAATGGTCCGGTTATCTTGAACGTGCATGTAACTAGAGACGAAAACTGTTACCCCATGATCCCAACAGGTAAGACTAACGCTCAAATGATTGGCTTGCCTCGCCAGCCGCAAAAAGAGTCACTAGAACCTATCTATTGCAGTAACTGCGCTGCAAAAAACCCACCTAACAATAACTTCTGCCCCGAGTGTGGTACAAAGTTGTAAAAAAGTTCCTCTTCAACCGTAGGTAAGGCATCTGCTTTACCTACGGCGGGAAGAGTAAAACTTACCATACCACTTCTTTACCAAAAATGTTGTGCAATAGCTTTTACCATACATAAGAGCATTGCACAATACTTTTTGCTTATCCTGGCACAAAGGAAAAGAATCCTACCTTCAACGTTCCTTGAGTCAGCTTTCAACTGTTTCTCGATCAGAATGCTACCGAATCTATTCCTCCTGTACTGACATCAAAAT
>JAQYWP010000255.1 GCA_029379285.1 Rhizonema sp. PD38 | reverse complement strand
CGTCAACAATTTCCTTCTGTCAATTCGCTACGAATTTATGCAAAGCTGTACTAAGTACAATCTATCTAGACTCAAAAATAATATGCTCAGTACTCAGGACTGTTCTAATTTCCTTAAAATCTTTGCGTCTCCTGCGGCTGAACTGCTCCTGGTTGTGCGATAAAGAAATTTTGAGCAGCCTCATTCTGGTAAATACACCTAATATCAGGTCTGTCACTGTTTAAGTCACCTGTAAAGCCAAAGGTGTTTAACCGTTGCTTACAATCTCTCACCTGTTCTGAGGACACAAGCTTCTTTTGCTCTAAAATCGCCCAGTCGTTTTGACGGATAACGCATCCAGGACGCATACTCGGTTGAGAAACGTAGACATTAAAGGGGTTAAGAGTCACAAACAATCTGGCGTCCATCACCATAGCACTGGCTCCATACTGTACGCAAAGCTCTGGGTTTGGCGCTTTGGTATCAATAAATTCACGGGAAGCGACATTCTCTGGTGAAAAGGTCGCTGTGGAGCTAAAAGCAATTCCAATCCCAATTCCCAAAATAAGTACACCCGCCATAATTGCTATGGTGCTGAAATTAAACATGGGGGATTTGAAACCAGGAGATTTAGTAGTAGTAGTATTAGTAGGAGTAGTTGTTCTACCTGTAGATTTACGTCTCATAAAACCTTATGGGAGTGTGGAAATCCCGATTAAATATCGAGGTTAAGCTCATCGTACCTTTGAAAGGAGCGAGGAAGAGGGCGTCAACAGTCATTTGCACGAGTGTAATACTAATAACCAAAGACTAATGACAAAGGACAATGATTGAGTTTTATTGCCCGCCACTTTATCTTAAATTATTTCGCCGTGTTCGCACTTCGTCCTTAAGGGTCGTTCCGATCTTCAAAGGGATAATCCGAGCATTATTAGCATAAATTTTACTTAGAGACGAAAAGCGCCAGTAAGTAAGGTGCAAAAACTGGCGCGAGTATTATCGGTTTTGTGAAAAACCAATATATACAAAGTCCTAACCAGCTGTCTACAGGGTTTAACCCCTTACTAAGGCTACTTTGCAATTTGGAATTCCCAATTCTGAGCCTGACAAAAACGCCAGTAAATACGATGCAAAAACTGGCGAAAGTGTTATTTTTTGTGAGAGCACCAATTTATGCATGCTGGGCATGAACTGTCTATGGGGTTTGACCCCCTAAAATTGTTTATTTCCTTGATTCCCAACCATTTATTCACAAGCTATTTCAACTTATATGCTAATTCGCTCTGCCACAATAACTGACGTACCTGCAATTTTACCAATGGTTACTCAGATTTGTGCCTTACACGAATCTTGGGATTCTGCCAAATTTGGTGTTTTACCACATCCAGAACAGCGTTATGAAAAATGGTTAACGCGGCTGGCTAGCCAAGATCGAAGCGTGCTTCTAGTAGCTGAGGATGAATTGCGACTAGTGGGGTTTCTGGCAGCTGTAATTGAACGTGAAATACCGATTTACCGTTTGCAGGAATTCGCTTTTATCCACGAACTCTGGGTTGAGCAAGAATATCGTCATCAAGGAATTGCACGGCAGATGGTGATGCTCAGTATTGAACGCTTTGCTCAGATAGGCGTCAAACAAATTCGCCTTGATACAGCAGAGGCTAACGAAGCAGCGCGGCAATTGTTTGCTTCATGTGGTTTTCGGACTGACACTAGGGAAATGCTAATAGAGTTGTGAAGTCAGCCGGAGGGATTAATTTTCGGCTGACTTCACCTGAGTAAGAAGGCAAGAGAAGCAAGGGAGTTATCGTTCCTTTACTGCTCACTTTTTACGTACTTACCTCCTTCCTTTTTCTAGCTGGCTAGCAGGGTTTTTTGTAGAGGCTTCCAGTGGAAATAGCGATCGCCACCCCTCTCGATGACGACTTTCACTCTTGGTTCCAAACTTGGTAAAGCCGACAAAAATTCTACCTCCTGATCGGAAAGAATATGACCTTCGATAATCCAGAGCAGTAGACCTTTTGACTTGGGTGGCAACTGTTCTAGTTGATAGCCGATAATTGGCGGTAGATAATATACAGAACCGACTGCAGCACCATTAGCAGTACTTTTTTTACCAAGGTGAGGAGGTCTAACTCCATGAACTCCTGTGAGGTAAGCAGCTACGTCCCCCAATCCTCTAGCAGTAATATGGAGTGTAGTGTAGCCAGCTGCACGCAACCGACGTCTGTACCGACCTTCAAAACCCCCTTCTAGAGGTACGTAAACACCAATAGAACCAAATTTTTCCAGATCGCGAATCAAACCGTTGCCAGTGGTAATGAGTGCCATAGATTGTTTTGTTCCTTCCCACTTGAATATCTACTATTATTTACGAAGAATAAGGCTAAGAAGTCAAAGTGTTTTGGGTTATGTGTAGGGATAAGGGAAGACCTTAAGAATTTATAAAAATAGTCTGGACAAATTTAGTTGAATAACTTATACTCTAAGATCGTGACCATAATTTTAGCTGGGTTAGCACTTTCGTTAGCATTTTCGGCTGAAATTAGCGTCAAACGTTGATGATGAAAATCTGTATCGGATAGACTAGCTGAAATTGGTTAGAGACTGATAAACTAAAAAAGCCTTGATGTCAACTTAGGAGTGTTTGGGTGAAAACCAAAGCCTACCCTAAGATGGAAGGTGGATGGAAGCCTGTATATCCTCAAAAAAGTAGGCAAACTTTAAACAATTGTTTAAAGTCATTAACTAAAAGTAAAAGCTGAGCAGTCTAGGCGCATTTTTCGCACTGCTTCAGTTTCTTCAAAATGGATACTGGGCGCAATCTATCGCTTAAGTCCTATTTAAACTAAAAAGTGCCAAAGCAATAGCTTGGCTCAAAGCATTGCTGCACAAAGCTCAAAGCTCCAACGCATTGCATTGAAAATCAAGAAGTTATCTCCATCCAAAGTGGAAATCGCTTTTGGCTGTATTGGTGACCAAGTCAGAAAAAGTACACGGGTTCATCAAACGGTACAAATAACTTGTGGAGAAAAGTAAGAAGTTTGAACGGTTTTACCTAAGCCGTACAGACTTCAGAGGTCAGCGACAGTAAGCCTCATTGGCTTTTTGTTGCATCTTGTCCTCAAAAATCAGCAACTCAAATTAACAATTAAAAGGGGAGCCAGTAACTGTGTCTGTAGGTATTCTCGGCACTAAACTGGGCATGACTCAAATTTTTGATGAAGCAGGAGTTGCAATTTCTGTGACCATCGTTAAAGCGGGTCCATGCACAGTTACACAAGTAAAAACGAAACAGACCGACGGTTACTCCGCCATTCAAGTAGGCTATGGCGAAGTAAAGCCAAAGTTGTTAAATAAACCATCACTAGGACATTTAGCTAAATCATCTGCACCTGGATTGCGTCATTTACGGGAGTATCACGTAGATAACTCCGGTGAATATACTTTAGGTCAACAGATTAATCCTGATATTTTTAGTGCAGGCCAGATTGTAGATGTCAGTGGGACAAGTATCGGTCGCGGTTTTGCCGGCAACCAGAAACGGCATAACTTTGGTCGAGGTCCTATGTCTCATGGTTCCAAAAACCATAAAGAACCAGGTTCGATTGGTGCAGGTACAACTCCCGGTCGCGTATATCCAGGAAAGCGCATGGCAGGACGTTTGGGTGGGAAACGCGTGACAATTAGTAAGCTAACTGTGGTACGAGTAGACCCAGAGCGCAATATATTGCTAATCAAAGGCTCCGTTCCCGGTAAACCGGGCGCATTGTTGAGTATTGCGCCGGCAAACCTAGTTGGTAAGTAGTTAATTGTTAATGGTGAGACCAGTCCTGAAGGCGGGTTTCCCGCGGTAGGGAACTGGCGTTAGCGAAGCGGTAGCGAGTCTTCGAGCGTCACCCGTAGGGTTAATAGCAATCAACAATCAACTCTTTAACAATCAACGGTTAACAATTAACAACGAACAAAAAAACGAAAATGCTAGAGTGTGTAGTCAAAAATTGGCAAGGAGAACAAGTCGGGGAAAAGAGCTTCGACTTGCGGGTTGCCAAGGAAGAAACAGCAGTCCATGTTGTGCATAGAGCTTTGGTAAGGCAAACAACTAACGCTCGTCAGGGAACCGCCAGTACAAAAACTCGCTCTGAAGTTAGAGGAGGAGGTCGCAAACCTTGGCGGCAAAAAGGGACAGGTCGTGCTCGGGCTGGCTCCATTCGTTCACCATTATGGCGTGGTGGTGGTGTCATCTTTGGACCAAAGCCCAGAGACTTTAACCTGAAAATGAATCGGAAGGAGCGACGTTTAGCACTGCGGACAGCGTTTGCAAGTCGGATTGCCGATTTAATTGTGGTAGAAGAATTTAACGAACAGCTACAACGTCCCAAAACCAAAGAGTTAGTGGAAGCGATCGCTCGCTGGGGAGTAGACAAAACCAGCACAACTTTGTTAATCGTGCCGGAACGTCAAGAAATGGTGTATTTGTCAGCCCGGAACGTCGAAAATTTAAAGTTAATTGTTGCAGATCAATTAAATGTATATGACATCCTGCATGCCGACAAAATTGTTGTAACGGCATCAGCGTTAGAAAAAATTCAGGAGGTCTACAATGGCTAAGTTTGACGAGCGCAATCTTGCTGACTTAGTGCGTTGCCCAATTGTCACAGAAAAGGCGACTATCCTGATGGAGCAGAATAAGTACACTTTTGAAGTCAGTCCCAAGGCAACCAAGCCCCAAATCAGATCTGCAATTGAGAATCTGTTTACCGTCAAGGTGACAAGTGTAAACACCATGATGCCACCGCGTAAAAAGCGGCGGATTGGTAAGTTTGTAGGTTTCAAACCTCAGTATAAACGAGCCATTGTTACAGTAGCAGCATCTGACGTAGAGAAGATCAGACAAATTCTCTTCCCTGATGTGTAAAAAGGTTTTGGGTTAGTGGTTAGTGGTTAGTGGTTAGTAGTTATTACAACCAATAACCAACAACCAACAACCAATAACCAATAACTAATAACTAACAACTAAGAACTTCTATGGGTACCCGTTCTTTTCGCCCTTATACCCCCAGTACTCGTCAGGTAACGATCTCTGATTTTGCTGAAATTACGAAATCGAAACCTGAGAAATCACTAACAGAACACATACATCGCCGTAAAGGTCGAAATAATCAAGGGCGTATTACCTGTCGGCACCGGGGTGGCGGACACAAACGTCTTTATCGCATTATCGACTTTAAACGGGATAAGCGTAGTATTCCAGCTAAAGTTGTAGCAGTTGAATACGATCCAAACCGGAATGCGCGGATTGCCCTTTTAGAATACCAAGACGGAGAAAAGCGTTACATTCTCCATCCCCAAGGTTTGGCAGTGGGAACAACAATTATTGCAGGTTCTGATGCTCCAATCGAAAATGGTAATGCTTTACCCCTGTCTAACATTCCCTTGGGAAGCAACGTTCATAACGTCGAACTAACACCTGGAAAAGGTGCTCAATTCGTTCGTTCAGCAGGTGCCACAGCTCAAGTGATGGCAAAAGAGGGTAGCTACGTTACTCTGAGGTTACCTTCAGGAGAAGTCCGCATGATCCGGCGCGAGTGCTACGCCACCATCGGACAAGTAGGCAACATCGAGGCCCGCAACCTAAGTTTGGGTAAAGCAGGAAGAAACCGTTGGAAAGGTCGCCGTCCTACCGTTAGAGGTAGTGTCATGAACCCAGTAGACCATCCCCACGGTGGTGGTGAAGGTAGAGCACCCATCGGGAGATCGGGACCTGTGACACCTTGGGGTAAACCTGCTTTGGGTTTGAAAACACGCAAACCGAAGAAACCCAGTAGCAAGTTGATTGTACGTCGTCGCCGCAAGTCTTCCAAGCGCGGTCGTGGTGGACGCGAATCATAAAATTTAAAATTTTATATTTTGGGTTTTAGATGATGGGTTCCTAATGAGTTAAAAAGTTTATCTTAATTGATTAGAAACTCGTCAAGACAAGCATCCGCTCATGCGAAAAAATAACTCCTCTCATTCAAAAATAAAACTATGGGTCGTTCTCTAAAAAAAGGTCCTTTTGTTGCCGATCATCTTCTGGAAAAGATTGAGCGGCTTAATGAAAACAACAGAAAAGAAGTCATCAAAACCTGGTCGCGGGCTTCAACAATCTTACCGGAAATGGTAGGTCACACCATCGCTGTTCATAATGGACGCCAGCACGTTCCTGTTTTCGTATCAGACCAGATGGTAGGACACAAATTAGGTGAATTCGCGCCTACACGTAGCTTTAGAGGTCACTCCAAAAGTGATAAAAAAGCGGGGAGATAGTTAGTGGGAAAGTGGTTTGTGGTTAAGACAACTAATCACTAACAAAAATGGAGAAAATTATGGCTACTGATACTACTGAAGTCAAAGCGATCGCGCGTTTTATACGCATGTCTCCCTTTAAAGTACGTCGCGTACTCGATCAAATTCGCGGGCGTTCCTACCGAGAAGCGCTCATTATCCTTGAATTCATGCCTTACCGAGCCTGTGATCCAGTCTTGAAGGTTTTGAGAAGCGCGGCGGCTAATGCGGAACACAATGCAGGGTTAGATCGAGCGCTTCTTAAAGTGACTCAAGCATACGCTGACCAAGGTCCAGTGTTGAAACGGTTCCAACCAAGAGCACAAGGTCGAGCTTATCAAATTCGCAAGCCAACATGCCACATCACTGTGGCGGTGGCTGCTGATAACACAGCTAAATAAGCACACCTAAACGAAAAATTGTGTACAGGAAGAAGTTTTAGAGGAAGCATTTGTGGGACAAAAGATTCATCCAGTAGGTTTTCGTTTAGGAATTACCCAAGAACACCAATCCCGTTGGTTTGCTAATTCCGACCGCTATCCAGAACTTCTACAAGAAGATTATAAACTTCGTAAATATATAGAAGACAAGCTGGGAAGATACGCTCAAAACAATGCCGGAATCTCGGAAGTGCGGATTGATCGCAAAGCCGACCAAATCGATTTAGAGATCCGCACAGCTCGACCTGGTGTAGTCGTCGGTCGCGGTGGACAAGGTATAGAATCGTTGCGTGTCGGACTCCAACAAGCATTGGGTGGTAATCGCCAAATTCGGATCAACGTAGTTGAAGTGCAACGAGTTGACGCTGATGCCTACCTGATTGCTGAATACATTGCTCAACAGTTAGAACGTCGGGTATCCTTCCGACGAGTCGTGCGGCAAGCTATTCAGCGTGCCCAACGTGCAGGTGTGCAAGGTATCAAAGTTCAAGTGGGTGGTCGTCTCAACGGTGCGGAAATTGCCCGAACAGAGTGGACTCGTGAAGGCAGAGTTCCCCTACATACTTTACGGGCAGACATTGACTACTCTTACTGCACAGCCAAAACTGTCTACGGCATTCTTGGGATTAAAGTGTGGGTATTTAAGGGAGAAATAATTCCCGGACAGGAAGAAGCCCCTTCTCAACCTGCATCTCGCGAACGCGAACCCCGTCGCCGCCAACAACAACGCCGTCGCCAGCAATTTGAAGACCGTTCAAACGAAGGATAGTTAGTTGTTTATAGTTAGTTGTCATTAGTAACGACTAACAACTAACAACTAACAACTAACACTACTCAAGTAATAAATCATGTTAAGTCCTAGAAGAACTAAATTCCGCAAACAACAGCGCGGACGAATGGAAGGGATGGCTACACGCGGTAGCAATCTAAACTTTGGTGATTTCGCTCTTCAAGCTTTAGAGCCAGCATGGATTACTTCCCGGCAAATTGAAGCTTCCCGTCGGGCAATGACTCGTTATATTCGCAGGGGTGGTAAAATCTGGATTCGGATTTTCCCAGATAAGCCAGTTACTATGCGTCCCGCAGAAACTCGGATGGGTTCCGGTAAAGGTTCACCTGAATTTTGGGTAGCTGTCGTCAAACCAGGACGGATTATGTTTGAAATTGGTGGAGTTACCGAAGAAACGGCTCGAGAAGCCATGCGTTTGGCAGCATACAAATTGCCAATTAAAACTAAGTTCATTATGCGCTCTCCAGAAGAGACGCCTCAGGTATAAGTTATGCCTCTTCCTAAAATTTCAGACGCCAGAGAATTAAGTGACGAACAATTGAACGGGGAAATTTTAGCCGTCAAAAAGCAACTATTTCAGTTGCGGTTGCAAAAAGCCACCAGACAACTAGAAAAACCTCATCAGTTTAAACATGCCCGCCACCGTCTAGCTCAGTTGTTAACAGTAGAAGGCGAACGGAAACGGAAAGCGGCTACACAAAGTGAGTAGGGGCAGGCTTTCAAGGAAGAATTTATTGAGTAGGTGAGTTTTATCATGAAACCTGCCCGTACAGTAGGTTTTCAAGGAAGAATCTATTGAGTAGGTAAGTTTTATCATGAAACCTGCCCGTACAGTAGGTTTTCTTGAGCAATTTTCTATACGTATGTACGTTATCTGATTAAACCAGCCCGTACAGGAGTTAGGAGTCAAGTAAAAAGTACTCTGGCATTTTTAACTCATAACTCATAACTAAAACTAAAGAACGGAAATTATGGCAGTTAAAGAACGAGTTGGCTTAGTTGTGAGCGACAAAATGCAGAAAACTGTAGTTGTCGCCATAGAAAACCGCGCTCCCCATCCTAAGTACGGCAAAATTGTAGTGAAAACCGAGCGCTATAAAGTTCACGATGAAGACAATCAGTGCAAAATAGGTGATCGCGTTCGGATTGAAGAAACTAGACCCCTGAGTAAGACTAAGCGCTGGACAGTCAAAGAGATTCTCAGTACTAAAAATAGTTAAAAGTTAGTAGGGGTGGGTTTAATTTAGTAACTTGTGAGTAAAAACGAACAATCAGACGCCAACCCGCCCGTACAGTCGTTAGTCACAGTTTTTGCTAACCGAAAGCCAAAAACTGACAATTAACAACTAATAACTAACAACACAAAAAGGGAGATAAGAACGTGATTCAACCCCAAAGTTACCTTAATGTTGCTGATAATAGCGGTGCCCGCAAATTAATGTGCATCCGTGTCTTAGGCGCAGGAAACCGCCGTTACGGTTTTGTCGGTGATAAGATTGTTGCTGTTGTCAAAGATGCAATTCCGAATATGGCTGTCAAAAAATCAGACGTTGTGGAAGCAGTGATTGTCCGCACTCGACATAATATCAATCGAGACAGTGGGATGAGTATTCGTTTCGACGACAATGCAGCAGTTATTATTAATAAAGACGGCAATCCTAGAGGAACCAGAGTCTTTGGTCCGGTTGCACGAGAACTGCGGGACAAAAACTTTACAAAAATTGTGTCCCTAGCTCCGGAGGTGCTGTAATGTCACTTAAACAGGAAAAACAGTTCTACAAAATGCATGTCAAAACTGGCGATACCGTACAGGTGATTGCTGGAAAAGACAAAGGCAAAGTCGGTGAAATCGTTAAAGCATTTCCCCAGCTTAGCAAAGTTGTTGTTAAAGGTGTCAATATTAAAACTAAGCACGTAAAACCACAGCAAGAAGGAGAATCCGGGCGCATCGTCACTCAGGAATTTCCAATTCACAGTTCTAACGTGATGCTTTATTCCACCAAACAAAACGTTGCTAGTCGTATTTGTTATACCTTCACCTCGGAAGGAAAGAAAGTACGAATGCTGAAGAAAACTGGCGAAATCATCGATAAATAAGTTGTGGGT
>JAQYWP010001278.1 GCA_029379285.1 Rhizonema sp. PD38 | reverse complement strand
TCCGTAGGGGCTGTCTCACCGTTCGCCCCTACGGGGGAAATAATAGAATTCCTAAATTATTCGTGAAAAACGAAATCCCCGACAACTTTTACGGATGCTGTTGGTAAATGGTGGGTTTTATTCCTCACCCAACCATTTTATAGGCTTTCGAGACTAGACTGAGGGTGCGATCGCCTCCAGAAATAGCAATAAAATAGTTTATTTATCATTAATGGGGCTGTGTCACCCTTCTTTCGCCAGATCTATCCTTTTAAGAAGTCGGGTATCTGTTGCTTGCACAAAATAGTGATTTTGTCAAGAGTAGTTTAGAAGCTATTTCGCATATCGTCCTACGGCACGCTCCCAAAAGTCTTAAGAATGAATTGTTGTGGCGAAGATTAGATCCGTTCAGTGCTAATCTTGAGAATGACATGATTCAATCTCAAGTCTCCTTAGACCCTATCTGAAAATCTAGCTTCAATCATTAGGCTCAGCATGGTCTCCACTGCAGAAAAAACAAACTCTGGTTACATTACCCAAATTATTGGTCCGGTTGTAGACTTTAAATTCCCCACTGGGAAATTGCCCTCGATCTACAACGCTTTGATTGTCAAAGGTACTAACGAAGCCGGGCAGGAAGTGTCGGTGACTTGCGAAGTACAGCAGCTGCTGGGTGATAACCAAGTGCGGGCTGTCTCCATGAGTACCACCGATGGCTTGGTTCGTGGCATGGAAGCTGTTGATACTGGTTCTCCTATCAGCGTGCCTGTCGGGAAAGCGACACTTGGTCGAATTTTTAACGTCCTTGGCGAACCTGTAGATAATCAAGGCCCTGTCAATACAGAAGAAAAATTCCCCATTCACCGTGCTGCTCCTAAACTCACTGAACTAGAAACCAAACCCTCTGTATTTGAGACTGGGATTAAAGTTGTTGACTTGCTAACTCCCTACCGACGCGGTGGCAAAATTGGTCTGTTCGGCGGTGCAGGTGTCGGCAAAACCGTTATTATGATGGAGTTGATCAACAACATCGCTACAGAACACGGCGGTGTATCGGTGTTTGGTGGAGTGGGTGAGCGCACTCGTGAAGGTAATGACCTTTACAATGAAATGATGGAATCAGGGGTAATCAATAAAGATAACCTCAACGATTCTAAGATTGCTCTAGTTTACGGTCAGATGAATGAACCACCCGGAGCAAGAATGCGGGTTGGTTTGGCGGCGCTGACAATGGCTGAGTACTTCCGAGATGTTAGTAAGCAGGATGTGCTGCTATTTATTGACAACATCTTCCGGTTCGTACAAGCAGGTTCAGAAGTATCCGCTTTGTTAGGACGCATGCCTTCTGCGGTAGGATATCAACCGACATTGGGAACCGACGTGGGTGAACTGCAAGAGCGCATTACCTCCACGAACGAAGGATCGATTACCTCAATTCAAGCTGTGTACGTACCTGCGGATGACTTAACCGATCCCGCACCAGCGACAACCTTTGCTCACTTGGACGGAACAACGGTGCTGTCTCGCGGTTTGGCATCTAAGGGAATTTATCCGGCTGTTGATCCACTCGGTTCAACTTCCACCATGTTGCAACCCAACATTGTTGGTGATGACCATTATAGCACTGCTCGTGCTGTACAGTCAACCCTCCAGCGCTACAAAGAACTCCAAGACATCATCGCCATTCTCGGTTTGGATGAATTGTCGGAAGATGACAGGATTGTTGTAACACGTGCCCGCAAAGTTGAGCGCTTCTTGTCTCAGCCCTTCTTTGTCGCAGAAGTGTTCACAGGCTCTCCTGGCAAGTATGTGAAGCTGGAAGATACCATCAAAGGCTTTAAGATGATTTTGTCGGGTGAGTTGGATGCCCTGCCAGAACAGGCTTTCTACATGGTCGGCAGTATTGAAGAAGCCAAGGCGAAAGCTGAGAAGATGAAAGGGTAATTTGGTTAATTGTTAGTTGTTAGTCGTTAGTAATCATCACAACTAGCAATTAACAACTAACAACCAACAACTAATAACTGACAACTTATGAGCATAACAGTTCGTGTAATTTCCCCAGATAAAACAGTGTGGGATGCCGCAGCTGAAGAGGTGGTATTGCCCAGCACCACAGGTCAGCTAGGTATTCTCAGTGGACATGCCCCACTATTAACAGCCCTAGATACGGGTGTCATGCGAGTTCGTCCTGATAAAAATCAGAATTGGGTAGCGATCGCCCTTCTGGGTGGTTTTGCTGAAGTCGATGAAGATGAAGTCACAGTTCTCGTCAACGGAGCAGAACGTGGTGACAAAATTAACATGGAAGAAGCACGTACTGCTTTTACCCAAGCACAAACTCGTTTGAGTCAAGTAGCTACAGGCGATCGCCAAGCACAATTCCAGGCAAATCAAGCCTTCAAACGTGCCCGCGCTCGGTTTCAAGCTGCAGGCGGCATGGTTTAAATCTTTTGCCCAACTCAGTAAGGGCGCAACACTATTGTTTATAATTTAACAAACTCCTACTGTGCATTTGCTAGCAGGAGTTTTTTTGATATTATCTACTTTGATATAGTCCGGATAATCACTTATAATTACCCTAGAC
>JAQYWP010001277.1 GCA_029379285.1 Rhizonema sp. PD38 | reverse complement strand
AGTTTATCCCAACCTTGGTCAAATTTGCCTTTATACTTGTCAATCCAAGCTTTGGGGGCATGGTGGGGTGCATGGGTAGCACCGGTAGCCAAATAGGTAAATGTTGGCTTGTCAGGGGCTATAGACTGTTGAGAACGAATCCAGGCGATCGCATGATCTACTAAATCTGGCGTCAAATGGTAATCAGGGTTATTAATTGGTGGTGCAACCCGCTGAGTATTTTCTACTAAAGCTGGACTCCATTGATTAGTATCACCACCTAAAAAACCGTAAAAATACTCAAATCCTAACCATGTTGGCCAACGATCAAAAGGACCAGTCGTGCTAGTTTCATAATCTGGTGTGTTGTGCCATTTACCAAAAGCGGCAGTGTTATAACCATTTTGCCGCAATACTTCTGCGACAGTGGCAGCACTCTTAGGTAAGATAGTTGTGTAACCGGGAAAACCTGTTGCTAATTCCTCAACTACTCCTGTACCCACTGAATGATGATTGCGTCCAGTTAACAAAGCAGCTCGTGTAGGTGAACAAAGGGCTGTGGTGTGGAATTGGTTATAACGCAATCCTTTTTCAGCTAAGCGATTTAAATTTGGGGTTTCTACAGGTCCGCCAAAGGTACTCGCTTGCCCAAAGCCCACATCATCCAGTAGCACTAGCAGCACATTCGGGGCTTTTTCTGGAGTAGTAATTGGGGCGGGAAAATCCGGTGTTGACTCTTGGTAAGTGATACCGATTTTACCTCGAAAGGATGGTTGGGGAATAGGCAATACCTTTGCTGTATCTGCTAGGGCAGGGCTAGTAACTGTCAATAAGCTGATGAAAAGAGAGACTGCGACCGCTGTAGCGAGCCCAGCGATCGCCCGTCGTAAAGTTAAACGTAACATACATCCCATAACCGATGACTAAAAGTAGCGCGATGCCTCCAAGGGCGGCTTGCCCCTTCGGGCTCGCCCTAATTTCATACCGGGCTGCGGAATATGTACGCAGCTCGGTTTACTTTCTCTAGCTTACGAAAGCACTGGTTGTGCTTCTAACTTCTCAGCTTTCTGCTTGAAGACGGTTGGTAATTCTGCGCTGAACGCCTCACCTTGAACGACTTGCGAGCGGAAACCATCAACCCCAACTGGAACATCGCCGGTGATGGTGGTGCGATAAAGGAGACGCTCAACATCCAAATGATCCAAATCTTGAGGAGCCAAATGCACAGTAGCTCGGTTGTCCCAGAAGGCGATATCACCGTTGTTCCATCGGAAACGGGTGGTATAGGCAGGCTTGGTGATTTGGTTGAAAAATAACTCAAGCAGCAGCTTACTCTCTTGTGGTGACACGTCAATAATGTGCGAGGTGAAGCCAGGGCTGACGAACAATGCTCGTTCACCAGTCTCAGGATGAACCCTGACGACTGGGTGGATTGAGACTAGTGGATTGACAGCAATGCGCTCAGCAAATTTGCCGTTGCGAGGCTGATGCCCGCCTCCATTGAAACGATGTTCAGCCTTTAGTGTATCTGCTAGTGCTCTTAGCGGTGCTGATAGACCTTCATAAGCTGCAACAAGATTACTCCATTGCGTGTCACCACCAATGCTGGGCACATTAACCGCGCGTAAAATTGATGCTGTTGGCGGGTTGATAGCTGCTGTTACGTCAGTGTGCCAAGGACCTCCACTGCGAAAACCGTACTGCTTCTCATAGAGCTTACGGTCTACGGGTTTGATCTGCGGAAATCCCGCGACTGGTTCAGGTTCTCCAAGCGGATGCGCATAGGTCACTTCGCCGAAACGAGATGTAAACTCAACTTGTGCAGCATAATCGATGTTCTGACCACGAGAGAACACGACTTTCCACTTCAATAGCGCTTTACGAATCTCTTTGACTTGATCGTCATTCAGAGGATGAGAAAGGTCTACGCCACTAATCTCAGCACCGATGAAACCAGCTACCTGTTTGACTTCAATATGCTTGTAGCCCATGT
The DNA here is from genome assembly GCA_029379285.1 of Rhizonema sp. PD38. GTDB lineage: Bacteria > Cyanobacteriota > Cyanobacteriia > Cyanobacteriales > Nostocaceae > Rhizonema. The sequence continues at coordinate 591 of JAQYWP010001277.1, read as the reverse complement.
AGATTCTCCTGAGTTTGATATGTAAGGTGGTATTCACATTCGTCTGTTTGCGTTGGAATGTTGCTATCAAATGCAAGCAACATTCCACAGTTCGGGAGCATAACTGAAATCATTCTACACTAAGTCGATAGATTCATGAAAGTATATGGCAGTCCTAAATCATTAGACATCTGGTGGAAAAGACGTAAAGACGCGATAACCCTTGGTAGAGACAAGAGTTTCAGGTAACGCATAATTAATTTTCACTTTATGTCTATTCGTGAGAAACAAACAAGCCGCTAGGGTAGCGCAACTACAAGCCTTTCTACTTAATTTTAGGGAAAGCCTACTTAATATTAAACCCACGTGCGTCGAGATTCAGACGAACTAGGTCATGGAAGGCAGAGAACTGCTGAGTAAAGAGCAGTGAACCAACAATGCAGATGCTTGCACCAAAAATAACAGTATTGACAGCACCAATGTTGCTTGCCAGTGCGCCAGCAACCAAGTTACCTATGGGTACAGCACCTGTAGAGGTTATCACACAAAGACTTGTAATTTGCCCACGATTCTCATCGTTGAGAAGGCAGAGGGCAGAGGGCAGAAGGCAGA
>JAQYWP010001276.1 GCA_029379285.1 Rhizonema sp. PD38 | reverse complement strand
CTACAAACGTTGAAATAATTCTCAAGTTAAATATATTGATAATGATTTTTTTCACGATTAATAATCCTGGTTTAATAGCGTACTTCATAAATTAAAAGCTATTCTCATCTATAGTCAACTTCAAAATTTAAATTTTTATTGATAAGAATTTCAATTAGTTAATTGATTAAAGTAATTTACTTAATAAAACAGTTACTCTAATCTTGATACAGATCAACCTTTAGAATGATTTTTTACCTATGTAATTATCGTTTAATCTTAACTCGGCTCAATAATTCGGGGTAGACAGTGATTTAAACTACCACGACCAACCTGAAGGATGAACAGACGATTTTTCACGAATAATTTCAGCAAAGGACGGAATGAATTCAATTTGAGAAATGCGCGAAGCATACGTACTCAAAAAAACTGATTCCTAATTTACGAGTAGTGGCAACTAGAGACATAAAAGTATCCCAAGTTTTAGTACCAAAAGCTAGTGTAGGCGATAAGCCTCTAGTCCGACGTTAGTGCGATCGCACTTTGTTACTTTGTGCGTGAGGCTTATTCATGTTTCAATTCAGCAACCCCAAACATTGAAACCACCACAACATATTGAAAACCGAGAGCAATAATGAAAGTCACCCATTTAGGTGAAGGCACTTAGAGGTGGTAATGAGTATTATGAAGTAAGATTGAGCAACTCAGCAGTTCTCATAGTCTGTAAAATTCCTGCACTTGCCGTCCTATGCGCTCTACCCCAATAAGGCAACTACTATCTCTGCTCTTATGACTACGTACTTAGAAATTCCTGTGATTGGCAAAGTTAAGCATCCATTTCGCTGGCTGATTGGACTGATGACAGTTGGTGTTTTGGTTGTAGGCACAGCCACGACTTACACGCTCGTAAATCGGGGACCAAATAAAGAAGATATCATGGCACTGACGGTTCCGGTGGAGACAAAAAACATTACGCTCCGAATTCCTGCGAGTGGGAAAGTGCAGCCAGTTCAGAACGTGAATATTAGCCCGAAAAATCCTGGAACTTTGACACAGTTGTACGTTGAGCAGGGTGACAAGGTAAAGCAGGGACAAATTATTGCGCGGATGGATAGTGCAGACATTCAAGCACAGGTTGATCAAGCGCGTGCTAACTGGAAGCAGGTTCAGGCACAGTTTGCCGCAGCTCGTGCGGGTAATCGTCCTCAAGAAATTTCTCAAGGGCAAGCACAAGTAGATGCCGCCCAAGCGAAGGCAAATTACACAATTGAACAGGTAAAACGCTACCAATACCTCTACAAACAAGGCGCGGAAAAAAAACAATTACTCGACCAAGCCCTGAGTGAAGACAACGCAGCTCAAGCAAATTTACGAGAAGCCCGAAAACGACTGTCGCTGCTCCAAAGTGGCACTCGTCCGGAGGAAATTGCTCAGCGATCTGCCGCGACTGACTCGGCAGCGGCCCAGTTAAGAGCGGCGGAAGTTAAGCTGAATGATACCATCATCCGCGCTCCTTTTTCCGGAATTGTCACGCAGAAGTATGCTAATGTTGGGGCGTTTGTGACACCGACGACTTCAGCCTCTACCAGTGCCTCAGCGACTTCCAGTTCAATTGTGGCTGTCGCACACGGATTGGAAGTGCTAGCTCAAGTTCCAGAAACCGATATTGGCAAAATTAAAGTAGGACAGCAGGTGGAAGTGGTTGCCGATGCCTATCCTGACCAAGTTTTTAAGGCTCACGTGCATTTGATTGCTCCAGAAGCAGTGAAGGATCAAGGTGTGACATTGTTCCAAATACGAGTGGCTATTGATACTGGAAAAGATACACTCCGTTCTGGGATGAATGTCGATCTGACCTTCCTGGGCGATCCGGTCAAAAATGCTTTGCTCATTCCGACTGTAGCAATTGTGACACAAAAGGGTCAAACGGGTGTCCTGTTACCAGATGCAAACAATAAGCCCCTATTTCACCCTGTGACAATTGGTTCGCAAGTGAATGACCAAACTCAGATTTTATCCGGTGTGAAACTGGGTGATCGCGTGTTTCTCAACCCACCCAAAGACTACCAGATCCAGAAAGCACTTGAACAGCAACAAAAATGAACTTCTTAGAAAGCATCAAAATGGCAGGAAAAACCCTGCTCTCAAATAAGTTACGCAGCAGCTTGACAATGCTGGGTATTGTCATTGGTAACGCTTCTGTGATTGCGATGATGGGTGTTGGTGAAGGGGGGCAAAAGTATGTTAACAAGCAGTTGGAGTCCTTAGGACCAAACGTGCTGTTTGTGCTTCCCGGCAATAGGGAAACTCAACGCATCTCTTTCGATGTCCCAAAAACTCTAGTACTGGCAGATGCTCAGGCGATCGCCTCTCAAGTACCAACGGTTGCAGGAGTTGCACCAGAGTTAAACAGCAGACAAGTGGTTAATTACCTAAGCAAAAACACTAATGTCAATATCATTGGTACAACTCCCAGTTTTCTACAAGTCCGGGACTTTGATACCAGTAAAGGGCGATTTTTTAACGATATAGACATGAAACGCAACAATCAAGTTGCCGTACTTGGTGCCGACTTGGCAGAAAA
>JAQYWP010000254.1 GCA_029379285.1 Rhizonema sp. PD38 | reverse complement strand
GAAATCTTTGGTCGGTCTGATTGATATTTGGATCATTTTTTATTTGGAACACTCTTATCTGTTGGTGCAATCGTAGTAGGTTCAGCATTGAAGCGTAGATAGCTTTCCGTTTTTGCAATGGCTTACAACTTCTGATCAGGACTTCATTCAATCTCTTCTAAAGACTCAATCTATTAGGCTGCTTATATTAGATTGTGGGAAGAATAGTCTAAAAATTCCCAGTGAAAGGACTGAGGCAAGTCAGTCTCGAACCATTGCTCAATGCCGAAGTCCCAATAGCGACTAGTTCCACCCGTTGCATCGGTAACGTTGTCCAGATGCCATTGAATGGTTGCTTGACCTGTCAGTTGCACCATGCGGCTGCGATCAAAGTCCAGAAAAACCAGCCCAGCCTGCGGATTAATGACCAGGTTTCCCAGGGTATTAAACATACTATTCCCAGCATAATCAGGAATGCGAAGCGATCGCTGATCAAGAATCTGGACAAAGCCTGGATTGCCACCGCGATGAGAAGCATCTACCCCACGGGTTGGGTGGGCGCTGGCAACAAACAGGGTATCAGCAGAAGCTATCCCTTGCTGCTGCTCAAAGGTAAGGGTTTGTCCCACTTGCGGTTGTGCCTGTGGCTTAACAACCGGCGGGTCAAAGTTGAAAACCTGTCGCCGCTGAATGTACTTAGGGCAGTTGGGGTAGGACTCTAGAACAGTTAAATGCAATCGATCACTGGTAGGTTGAGCGATCATGCCGTTTATCCGCAGCCGCCGTCGAGTGGCAAGTTCGATCACCAGCATCCCAATTCGAGAATCAGTTTGGATGTTTGTCCAGAACAGATCATAAGGATTCAGAATAGCCTGGGTTAAGTCAAATTCGATTGCCTGTGGATCAACAGGTTTGACGAAACCGGGCAACCCGAATAACACCGATGCCCAAACTCTTCGTTGTGCGTCCACACTACCTAAAACAACCATGCGTTGCTGCTCAATGAATTTGAGTGCCCCTTTGGGAATCGTATCTGCAATAATTTGCCCATTCTGCTGGGCGGCGATCGCTTCGCCAACCCGTTGCTGCACCCACAATTCGCCTTCGTGAAAAGGATTTTCTAATCGCATAGAACCTGCCCTCCAAATTTGGTTAGAACAGCGAGGGCTAAACAAGCGCTAGCCCTTACAGCTAAATTCAGCTAAAAAGTCAACACGGTGTAGCCATCTTTAGTGAGCTTTTGAAAACTAGGCAATCCTGTAGTCCCTGGAACTTGATTGTCTGTGATCAGATCAAAGCCAGATTCGACTGCGGCTTCATGAGCACCAAACACATCCGCACAGCCGCAGGAAACTCCGGCAACCGTGTCTTTAACCGCTTCAAATAACTGATGAGCAGGATGCTCAGCTTTGGTCAGTTCCCCAATCCAACGAGTACCTGCGCCTTGAAACAGCAGTGTCACTTCATCTCCACTATGCTTGAAGTCATAAGCTGAGGCTAAGGCATTAAACACTCGCCCCAGCGCTTCTTCAGTACCCGACTTGGGATCAGACAGAACGACAATGGCAGCTTTCATCACATTTTTCCTCGCAATAAAGGTTGTCTTAACCGAATGATCGGTACAAAATGTATTGTACTAATCGTTCGGTATACTGTCAATAGGGTTAAACAAAAGAGTTTTTATGGATAGGTCTAAAGCAGTTGAGAAAATAGCGAAAGTCTTTCGTCAATGTGGGTACGAAGGCACAACGCTGTCTCTAATTTCAGAGGCAACCGGGTTAGGGAGAGCCAGTCTTTATCATCATTTCCCGAATGGCAAGCAGGAGATGGCGGCGGCGGTGCTTGAGCATGCAGGCAAGTGGTTTGGAGAAAATATCCTTGCTTCTCTGCAGGGCGAAGGGACACCAGCTGAACGGATTGCCTGCATGGGCGATCACTTGAGTCAATTCTATGATTATGGACGCAGTGCCTGTTTGCTAGCAGTTTTTACGCTAGGTGAGTCAGATCAACTCTTTCATAGCCACGTTAAGCAAATGCTCAACGCTTGGATCGATCACTTAACTGTCGTTTTGGCGGAGATCAGCATTCCAGCCCAGCAAGCGCGGCAACGAGCTGAAGATGCAATCATCCAAGTTCAAGGAGCATTAGTCTTAGTCCGAGTGCTAGACAGCACTGAACCGTTTGAACGCATCGTGCAACAACTGTCTGTGAAACTTTTAGAACCAATAAGGGATTGAGCCGAGATACGTGTAAAAAAGTACCACTTCGCTGAAAACTCTTGCTATATCTAGCTTTCAATAATTTCGATAGGGAGGAGTATTGCTCCCTCTAATGGCTGTGGGATGTTATGCAAATGCCCAAGTATTGCGAACGAGATGAATCTGATTGAGTCAGAATGGCTACAAATGAGCGCTGATGAAATTGCTGGACGCATGTTTACTCGGAATATGATTTGGCAATGGCTGTCATTCAAGCTATAGAAGAACGCACAACTAAAAAAGGATATCAGGTTGAACGATCTCGCTTTCCTTCTGGTTAGTATGAGTGCTTAGTACAGAATTGCACCAGTTCGTATGGCTTCGTGCGATCGCGCTCTTATGTGCAGCTGTGTTGGACCAGGCGATCGCTCCTCCCTACTCTTCATCTTTCAAGTCAGCTATAATCCTATCCAGCCTTTTATTACGGATGTCCTTTTTATAGACTACCCTTTCTGGCTCTGGTTTCCTAGCACTTCTTTTAAACACATATATGCGCTTAATCTCTCAATTGAGATCATTGTGATTAGGTGCCGACAGTTGAATCATCTCAGAAAAACGTGAATACTTAACCGCATCGGTAGGAGGATCATCCGCCGATACTGCAAGTAACCCAATTTTTAGCTCCTCGAAATAAATCACACCTCCAATACGTCCTTTAACTTGTATTGGTCCATGAAACAACTGATACTCTGCAATGTAGATCAAAAAAAAGCCTGTAATCTCTATTGCCCTGTTAAACAAATGCTGACAAGTTTTGTGGATCACAGCATCTAGGTATTCATTATTGGCAGGCTCACCCAGTTCAGTAAATTCTGGATCATCCGCAAAATGATCCATATAAAATGACCATATATGAGACAAGTCTGCTTCAAAAGTCAGTTTTTGCTTAAGTTCCTGCAATCGGTCGATTTTCATGAGTTTGATATTGAGTCCGGTCGGGCGAGCTTCCTAGCACTGTTAAAAATCTACCACAGCCTTATAGTTCGTGCTTCTGCCCCTTCAGTCTCCGCGTCGCACTCCCTTGCGTGCCATTCGGTTCTCACCTTCCCATTTGCAGCTTGATAGTTCTGTAATCGTAATGCAAATACTTATGCGTTAGGACTAATTAAAACCTGCTGCCAATCCAAACCGTTCTTGAAGAACACAAGCACTTAATATCTCTATGAGGACAAAATCTATTGAAGTACGTACGCTTTCATTCATTTCAGGTAGTTGGTCTAGCAGTGTGATGACTGCAGCTTGGTTGTAAAATGGCAAAGTAGCCATGATAGCTCCACGTAAAGTGTCTTGTATTAATTCATGAAAAGGTCCATTCAATTTTAGGGTAGAAGGTGGAGCAATGAATGGGTGCTTTTCACGGTGGTAAACTCTATCGGTCAAGAAGGGTTGTGCCGCTTTCCGCAATATATATTTTTCAGTCATCCCACGAATTTTAGCGAGATGGGTATGTTGCGCGCTGACTCAACAAGATGGTGATCTAGAAACGGCAGGCGACCTTCAATGGAGTGCGCCATCTCCACTCCGTCACCAAGCATTCTCAAGATGTAGTTTAACAAAATTGTTTTAGACCACAAGTAAAGTGATTGATGTACTGGCTCCCGTAGAAGATTTAGATTCACTACAAGAGGCACACTTTTTTCCTCCTCAAACTTTCGCGCTCACTATCATCTAATCCACAACCATACAACCCCTTTTCTACCTGGATTAGAGACCTTTTTTTTCCGTCGAACTCAGGTAAACTCAAGGTCAGGATATGGGGTTTGAATAACGTAGGCTCTATGGCTGATTTAGAGACGGTTTTGAATGGCAATAGTGTGTTAGCAGAGTTTTCATAAGAGCGAACTTTGAGTATAAATGCTTATTAATAGTGGTTGATCGACAACAAGGACACACAGATGTGTTGAGCGTATAATAGACATTTCCAAGAAAAGATAAGTCAGTATCCAAAGTCCTTGCACCAACTATTGTAGGGGCTTTTTACTAATGAGAAGTATTATTCGAGATAGTAAACTTAGTTCTCAAAAGTAAATGTTACCTAAGTAAACATTATCTGTAAATGTTATCTAAATGACAAAGAAATTTGATATGCTCTAATCCCTTTAACAGATGTAGTGGACAAACAGAGGAAGGTACTTTGTACAAAAGTGTCCAATCAACATAGATGAGGAAGCAATATGAAGGAAGAAAAAAACATGACCACAGAACAATTGATAAACTGGGGTCACGAGCTAAGTACAGAATTTCACAAGTTCGTAGCGTTATTGTGTCCTTAAAAGCCTCGCCAGCAAACGGTTCAATTCGTCACGAATTTATGAAACGTTGTACTAAGAGCTAGAAGTTTGAGAAACATTGCTAGAAGCAAACAGATACGGAGCTTACTTATCCGAAAAGCATTTATAGACATTAAACTGTAATAGTTAAAACCAGTAGTGTTCAAAAGAGCGTTAGCGCACTTTAAGTAATTCAATACGTTTGTTGATCTCATGTATAACAAATGAAAAAAACCCTAGCCCCTAGATGAAGGAGGACATGTATCTAGGGTATAAATTTTATAAAAACACTACGTAGAATTGCTTCATAATTTAAGTTGAATTTTACTAATTTTCTTCTGTCTCCGGATTTAACTTAAATTTGTATACACGATAACTCTCAAGCTTAGTATTCCATTTGCGTCAAATCGGATTAAAGCAATTTAAAAGTTTTTTGGATTGTGGCGGTCACATACCACCAATTAAATGTCATAATCACGCAATAACCAAGGTACGAGAGCCTTCACCAGGTATATTAAATTACTTATAGACGAAGATTTGTGAAAGTAAGAGCTAGCGCCTAAGTTCATAACTTGCATGACTTGGTTTTTATCTTCTGAGTTACTCATGACTACCACTGGTATGTGCTTAAGTTCGCTGTGTCGCTTTATCCACGCTAGTAACTCCAGACCAAACAAAACAGGTATGTTTATATCTATTAGTATTACTATAGGTAATGCAGAGTCTTTGTGTTGATTATCAGAGACTTTATTTTTAAGGTAATGTATAGCTTCGTGCTTGTCTTTGGGACTTCCAAAAAAATAATTCTCCAAAGACAATGAAAAAATAGACATGAGTTGAATAAGAATGATAATCATGTTTTTGTGGGAAGAAGTTAGCCCCAACGGGGCTAACTTCTTCCCTTTCCATCAGGAAAAGGACTTCACAACCAAAAAATATGCAACAAGAATTCAACCCCAGATTTTGCCGAGGTGTCCTCAAATTTTTAGGGAATATAAATCGTTAATTCCAAACAATAATTAAGTAGTTGCACAACAAATATCGATAAACAATCTACCTAAATTAGGTAAGTTTTTTTGGTGATAATTTGTCAGACGTTCGATTTGCATCTCGATTTGTTTCATCGCTTTCTTCGTTAGTTTAACGCCTGTATAATAGGTACTTGTTACTAACTTCACTATAGGATTATTACCCTTCCATCTCATAGATTCAGCGAACTGTATTGCTGTTTCAATTTCATCTAAAACACTTCTATTCCAATGGTTTTCTAAAATTGCCCAAGTTCGTTCAATAGGATTATATTTGCTATGACATGGAGGATAATACGCTAAACGTATATCTAGCTTATACTCATGAGCAAACTCGACAATACGTTTCATAAATTGAGTCCGATGTGAATGGTTTTCCGGTCCATTATCTAGATTAAGAACCAGTGTTTTAATTTGGGGAAATCTATATCTTTCTGAATTCCAAAAATCTGCTAACACATCGACAATAAAATCGCTCGTTGTTTTCGATTCTGTGAAATATAAAAATAATTCATCTAACTCTGGAATAAATACACCGTAAGGAGTCACGGTAGTTTTTGGCTTAAAGTCATGATCTGCTGTTTCAGTTGGAGTACGGTTTTTGCCCTAAGAGTCAAAATCACCAATCTTGACTCAAGATTCCCATCTAAACTTAGACGTAACGTGGTTGGATCATTGTCGGCTTCTGAGTTGATTAAAGCTAATTGCTCGAAAATAGCTTCAGTTTCTGGAATTTTTTTTGAGGTTTAGTTTTAGCCACTCGTTTTAATCGATAACCCAACTCGTTTAATTTCAAACGAATAGCTTCTGAAGTTGGTAGCTCTTCATTATTATAAGCAAATTTTTCAATTAATTGACGCCTAACTTCAGCAGCACTTAGGCGTGTATAAAGTCGTTCGCTTTTAAAACTTGGGTCGGTTTGACTCTGACTATCAACCAAATTTTTTAGATCTTCTAAAATTTCTGGTAAATGTTCTTCTATTTTCTTTCTACCTCTAGCCGTATAATTATCTACACAAGTTATTCCAGTTTTTAACTCATTCATTCCTTTACGAATGGTACCCCTATCCCATCCTAATTCTTTTTCTGCTAAGAGTGACCCTCCGTAACCTAGTTCGACAACGGTTTGTGCCTGAAATCTGCGCTTTGATGCACCCTTAAGTTGATCCGCTGTTTCCTTTAACAACTTTTTAACTGAGTCTGTGAGTTTTATTGACAATTCAATCACCTCAAAACCTCAAAACTTGAATCATAATTCAATCTACTACATCTTGGGAACGACTCCGATCGCAATCGTTCCCTCCCCCTTATATTGATTATCATTCTTAATAATTGGTGATTTTATTATTTGGAAGTCCCTTAAACGTTTATTGGGACTGTCGTATTTGTGGACTGGTTCTATTAATGGCGTAAAGTTACAAGTCTGGGCAACTTGGTTATTTTATGCAGTATTAGTTGACTTGAGAGATGCGAAGCTCTTGCAGAGCCGCTTCGCTAACGCTGACGAATTATATCTACCATTTGACCGTATTTCTTTAGAGATGATATTTCGTGGTTTGTACCATTTTAGTGTTGCACAAGAAAAAGGTAAAGCCGATGATCCTGTTAAATACTTTGCTGCTCGCGAAAACCAAGACCTAGGCGTTGTTAAAAGTGTCCGAAAGCCTGTGTCCAAGCTGGATTTATCCCCTTTTCCTGCACCCTCTTGACAAATGTCCAATTTCCTTAACCTGTTAAGGATGGGGGGTGTCCGTGCTATGATTTTACTAATGGTCATAAGATACACAGTTACGAAAGGGTGCGCAAATTCTTAAGCCATGTTGTTTTTTTTGTCCATAATCCACGGCTGAAAGTGCGCTCGTTGCTGTTTGGACGAGTAATCAGGAAAGCTTCCTACTCAATATTAATCCCAATGCTATTTGGAAAGGATAGGCAATGGCTCGCTCTCCCCTAATTAATATGCTGCGTAATGCTTATAAACTGGCTCGTCTATCAAACACAACAGGAGTTCCTGTAGATGAATTAATTGAGCAATTAAACCAGAAAGTTTTTCGTCGCCGCCGTGTACTATACGGAGGTTTAGCAATGGCAAGTGCTTTAGCCGTTGCTTGTTTAGACCACCGTCGAAAAGCTTCTGCGGCTGTGGTAACTACCCCTGAACCAGTGTTGGTCGTCGGCGCTGGAATAGCTGGATTGACTGCTGCTTATCGTCTCACCCAAGCTGGAGTACCTGTCGAGATCATTGAATCAAGAAACGGTGTAGGTGGACGGATCAGGAGTCTGGCTAATGCAGCAGGTACTTCCACAACTGTAGAACTGGGGGGAGAATTTATTGACTCAGGTCATGAGAACCTGCTCAACCTGATCGATGAATTGGGGCTACAAAAAGATGACTTGGTAGCAAGCCAAGCTAATTTGGTGGCGAACACTTGGTACTTTAAAGGACGTAGTATTCCCTTAGATGAAATTGTGACTGCTTTTAAGCCTTTAGCTCAGCAGATCAACAAAGACTTAGCTAGCATTGGCGATGTCGTGACCTACAATTCTTACAATCGGGCTTCTCAGAAGCTAGATTGGACCTCAATTGCTGATTATCTCAACCGCTACTGTAAAAATTCCGTGTTACGTGAATTAATTTGCGTGGCTTATGTCACAGAGTATGGTCGAGAAATCGAGGAGCAATCTTCTCTAAACCTGCTGTTGCTGATTGGTACAGGTACTACTGTAGACACCTTTAGTATCTATGGGCAAAGTGATCAGCGCTACCAGATTATGGGTGGTAATCAGCAAGTACCACAGCAACTGGCAAAGAAACTAGCTAACTATATTGAAACTGGAACTGTTCTGGAAGCCGTGAAAACTCTGCCCGATGGTCGTTATCGAGTGAGCCTCCGCGTCGGCTACAGCACCTTTGAGCGCACCTATGAACGCGTCTTACTAACTTTACCATTTAGCACTTTGAGAGAAGTCCGACTTGCCGTAGATTTACCACCAGTGAAACGACGCGCCATTAAGCAGTTAGGCTATGGCACAAACGCTAAACTGATCACGGCTTACCAGGAGAGGATTTGGCGTACACGCTATCAGTCAACAGCTTCTATTTATAGTGATTTGGGGTTTCAGAATACTTGGGAGAGCACACCCTTTGCTTTAGGTACCAACGGTTTGATCACAGACTTTACAGGTGGTCTTAAAGGTTTATCACTGGGGGAGAAAACTCCGGCGGCTCAAGAACAAATTCTACTACCACAGTTGAACAAAGTTTTTCCTGGTATCAGTACCCTGCGCTCTGGACCTGCAATCCTGGCTTATTGGCCTGGAGAAACTTACACTCAAGGTTCCTATGCCTGTTGGCTAGTAGGACAATACACAACAATCGCTGGGTCAGAAAGAGAACGGGTGGGGAATCTGTTTTTTGCAGGTGAACACTGCTCTTTAACAGCACAAGGTTATATGGAGGGCGGCTGTGAAACAGGTCAAGCAGCAGCTCAGGAGATTTTGCTTGACCTAGGTTTTAAATCTTCCAAAGTCAGACCTCGAGCTAAAGCTTTGTCAACCTGAGAAGCAAGACTACTTGACTTCTGCTCTCGACCAATTATTCATAAAATATTAAAATTGCCGGAGCTTTGGCTCTGAGGCAAGAATTGAAACAGATTATACCAATTTCAAAAATGTTTGCAACACATGGATCAATCGTAAGGGCGAACAACCGTTCGCCCCTACATGGGTATCTGTCGCATTCTTTTTTCAAATTGGTATTACTAACTGTTCTATAAAGAAATGGCAGTGCTGCGGCTACACCCCTGACAGCATTCTGCAAGTAATTCAGAAAATAACCCTCTTTATCCTCCTGACTGAGAATCTCCCTAGATTTTCTGAGTTGGACTGTAGCGTCTAACATTGCATCTTCACCATACTCGGTTAAACAACGCTTCACGCATACTTGTACCAAAAGAGCAAAATAAATCATTCAGTGACATAGCTGGTTGGTTTATAACTACTGAAATGCTTGCTCAATATACATTGTAGCCGTTTTTCAACCCGACCTTTTCAAAGTTTGTGAGAACTCCGGGCTAAAAATCCGAAAAGTTGTACAGTCAGTTTGTATAT
>JAQYWP010000253.1 GCA_029379285.1 Rhizonema sp. PD38 | reverse complement strand
AGCCATCTCTGTGTGCGGATAGCTGGTCGCTTAAAAATCTGGTTCAAGAAATTAGTGATTACTACGCTGCATACTTAAAAGGTGAGGAATTATCTGATGAACCAGTACAATATATCCAATTTTCTGAATGGCAAAATGAGCTATTAGAAGAAAAGGATGCAGAAACAGGAAAGGCTTACTGGGACAAGCAGCACTTCTGGACACTTCCACCTCTAAACCTTCCTTTTGAGAGCAGCAAGCGCGGAACAACGAAATTTGCTCCTGATGCTCATGCTTTGAGAATTGATCCAGAGATAATAGCAAAACTTGAAGCGATCGCTACTCTAAAGAACACCACAATTGCTAAATTCTTGCTCGTAAGTTGGCTGACACTACTTTGGCGGCTCACAGGACAGTCAGATATTGTTATCAATACTGTCTTCAGTGGCAGAAAATATGACGAACTCGATTCGGTGATTGGTTTGTTGGCTAAATGCTTGCCTGTTCATTGTCCTTTTCAAGAAAACTTTAAATTTAGTGAAGTTTTATCGCAAATTGGTGAGACTTTGCACAATAATGAAAAAAGGCAAGAGTATTTTTTATGGGAAAATAGCACAAAGTCTGTTGACTCTGCTGTGAAATTTCCAATAAGTTTTGAATTTGAGGAATGGCCTCACATATATCACACTAGCGAAGTTTCATTCTCAGTGGAAAAGCAGTACATTTGCTTTGAGCCATTTAAAGTGAAACTTACCTGTATGCGTAGAGAAAAGTCTCTCACAGCAGAATTTCACTACGATCCAGAACTCATCTGCGTTGATGGTATCCAGTGCCTAGCGGAACAATTTCTAACTTTAGTAGAAAGTGCTGCCAATAAGCCAGATGCAACAGTTAGCGATTTAAAAATTCTTAGCGATCGCCAACGACAGCAACTGTTGGTTGAGTTTAACAACACGCAGGTCAATAACTCACTTAACAAATGTATCCATCAGCTATTCGAGCAACAAGTAGAGCAGACACCAAACAACACCGCTATTGTATTTGAAGAAGCTCAAAGCACTGCTTCTCTTAGAGTAGACCAAAAGCTAACCTATAGTGAACTAAACGCACGAGCTAATCAACTGGCTCACTACCTACAACGGCTGGGAGTCGGATCAGAAGTACTGGTGGGAATTCGTTTAGAGCGATCGCTATTGACAGTGATCGCTATACTAGGCATTCTCAAAGCTGGTGGAGCCTATCTTCCTCTCGACCCGGCATTACCAGCAGAAGGTTTAGCCTTGCGATTGCAAGATGCCCAAGCACCAATACTCTTGACACAACAGTCACTCATTGAAACGCTTCCTGATTCTGTGACACAGCTAGTGTGCTTGGATAGGGACTGGGAAATCATTGCTCAAGAAAGTGCTGCCAATTCGACCAGCGATGTGACAAGTAAAAATTTAGTCTACGTGCTGTTCACCTCTGGCTCTACAGGGACTCCCAAGGGAGTCGCCGTTGAGCATCGGCAACTTCTTAATTACCTGTACACTATTATAGACAAACTGAATCTGCCAGCTAATGCTAGCTTCGCGACAGTTTCTACCTTTGCTGCTGACTTAGGCAACACAGTCATCTTTCCAGCGTTATGTACAGGAGGATGCCTCCATGTAGTATCTCAAGAGCGGGCGTCAGATCCAGTAGCCTTAGGAGATTATTGCAACCGTTATCCTATTGACTATCTCAAAATTGTTCCTTCTCATCTTGCTGCCCTTTTAGAAAGCTCCCCACAAGAATCAATCTTACCACGCCAGTGCCTAATCCTTGGAGGGGAAGCCGTTAGTTGGAAGTTGATCGAGCAGATAAAGCGGTACAATCCAAACTGCCAGATTCTTAATCATTACGGTCCAACAGAAACTACTGTGGGCGTGACTACCTTCGCAATTCCAGATCAGCCAGCTAGTAATGATGAAAAGACAGTTCCCCTTGGTCGTCCACTAGCTAATATGCAAATCTACGTGCTGGATAAGCAGTTAAGACCAGTGCCCATCGGCGTACCAGGTGAACTATATATCGGTGGTGCAGGCTTAGCGCGAGGTTATCTCAATCGCCCGGAACTTACAGCACAGAGGTTTATGACAAATCCTTTCAGTCAGGAAAACGGAGTGCGGCTGTACAAAACTGGGGATTTAGTCCGCTACTTAAACGATGGAAATCTAGAGTTCCTTGGACGAGTTGACAACCAAGTAAAAATACGTGGCTTTCGCATTGAGTTGGAAGAGATTGAAGCATTATTGAGCCAGCATCCGGGAGTACAGCAATGTGTAGTGTCCGTTTGGGAAGAACAGCCAAGGAACAAGCGATTAGCAGCTTATTATGTTCCTAATAAAAAACAAACACCCAGCATCAGCGACCTCCGCAGTTTTCTAAAAGAAAAGCTGGCGGAGTATATGGTTCCATCTGTTTTTATGATGTTAAAGGCTTTGCCACTAACACCAAATGGGAAGATAGACCGCCTAAGTTTGCCAGCACCGGATCAAGCCCGACCAGAGTTAGAAGAAACCTTTGTAGCACCTAGCACAGAGATCGAGCAGACTATTGCTACTATCTGGCAAGAAATGCTTCAAGTTGAAAAAGTGGGGCTCAATGACAATTTCTTTGAACTCGGTGGTCATTCATTACTCCTTGTACAAGTTCATAGTAAACTGCGAGAAGTTCTTAACCAAGAAGTATCAATAACAGATTTATTTAAACATCCAACTATCAGCTTATTAACAAAGTATTTTAGTCAAGAGCAGAGTGAAAAAAACAATTTTGAAGAAGTTCAAAACCAAGTAGAGAAACGTCTAGCTTCAAGAAAGAAACGAGCAGAGTTACGGCAAAAATTTTGAAGCTACAAGTAGCAGTTCTGTCTGAAACGAATGAATGATAGATATTAAAGGCTAACATCAAATAGTTAAAATGAATCAGCAGAGCGTTAGCACTTAGTCAAATCAATGTCATCTATACATAAAGTAATCAAACTTGATATGACTATACAATCACCCCTTTCTTCCGCCAACATTATTGAGTTGAGTTTTTTCACAATTATATTGATTTTTATCACATTCTTAGTTATCTATCTAATTAAGAGGCTACGATACAAGAAAAAATGTAAGTTGGTTTATACGCCAATTGATTCCATTGAGCGTCGCAGCAATCTCTCATATGAAGAGTTTGTCCGGGAGTATGCCTCTGTTGGAAAGCCTGTCATCATTACTGATGTAGTGAACAATTGGAAAGTCTCGACAAAGTGGAATCTCGATTTCTTCCAATCAAAGTACGGGTCAGTCGAGGTCCCAGTGCAGAATTACAATCCTGACGGTGAGTTTACGCGGTATACTCGAACTTACGAGTCAATGAAGATTGCTGATTATATAGATTATATCAATAATGATGGCGATACATTGCTTTATCTAACGGGTTTGTGTGTTTATAATCATCCCGAGCTTTGGGATGATTGCGAACAGCCAATATATTTCAATAATTGGTATACAAAAATGCCCTTAGAATTGCTCAAAAAATATTTCAGCTATACCTATGAAGTCTTTATAGGGTTTAAGGATACATCGGTAGGTCTTCACTATGATTTACATTATGATGCGACATGGATAGCAGTGATTTCCGGGCGGAAACAAGTGGTACTGTTTCCACCAGATCAAGAAAAATATTTGTACGAGGGGCAAGTTAACTGTTTCAAGCCGAACTTAGAAAAGTTTCCACTGTATGCTAAGGCGAAACCAGTAGAATTCATACTAAACCAGGGAGAAATTATGTGTATACCGCCAAATTGGTGGCATCAACTAAAAAACCTCGAAGACACGATTGCTTTGGTTACCGGCACGCTGAATGAATGGAACTATGAACTATATCATCAAGATCTTTTAGAGCAAGCTCCAGTAAGAGGTCTTCTTTTTCCACTGGTTTTGAAATTTCCTTGGCTGGGCAAATCTCTAGTTTCTATTGGTTTGATTTGACGATAGAAGAAAGAAGACATATATTAAGATGAAACAAAAGAGAGCTTTCGGTCTTGCCCACAGCAAACTTGTCTTTGGTCGTTACAAGAAGAGGGCTTAACTTATTACACCCAGTTTGCCATTCCTCTTATAAGTCAGATCAAAAAAGAAATGAACAGCTTAAAAAATCTTAACGAAATAGACGATACCGCCGTAGCTATTATTGGTATGTCTGGAAGATTTCCCAAAGCTCAAAATCTTGATAAGTTTTGGGAGAATCTGCGAAACGGAGTAGAATCAATTTCATTTTTATCAGACAAAGAACTGGAAAACTCAGGGATTGACTCTACTGTGATAAGTGATCCTAACTATGTCAAATGTGGTGGTGGAATTCTCGAAGACATAGAATTATTTGATGCTGCCTTTTTTGGTTACCCACCTAGACAAGCAGAAATAATGGATCCACAGCACCGCCTATTTCTGGAATGTGCGAGTGAGGCTCTTGAAGCCGCAGGTTATAATTCTCAAACCTTTGAAGGTCGGATTAGTGTTTACGGTGGAGTTAGCATAAGTAGCTACTTTTTGTCCAACCTTTTTTCAAATCCAGAGTTGCTCAAATCAGTAGGGGCTGACCAAATTAGGCATAGCAATCGTCCAGATAACCTAACCACAAGAGTTGCCTATAAATTAAATCTTAAGGGGTCAGCTATCACTGTCCAAACTGGATGCTCTACTTCATTAGTTGCCGTTCACTTGGCTTGCCAAAGCTTGTTGGAGCATGAATGCCATATGGCTATAGCTGGCGGTGTTACAATTAGTTCACTACAAAAAACTGGATATTTTTATCAAGAAGGAGGAATTGCCTCTCCAGACGGACACTGTCGCGCTTTTGATGCTAAGGCACAGGGAACTGTTGGCGGTGACGGTGTAGGCATTGTAGTTCTAAAGCGGTTAGACGATGCTCTAGCTGATGGAGATTGCATTCACGCTGTAATCAAAAGTTCAGCTATTAATAATGACGGCTCTTTAAAAGTTGGTTACACAGCTCCCAGCGTAGATGGTCAAGCTAAAGTCATTGCCGAAGCTCTTGCAATGGCCCAAATCTCGCCAGAGACAGTGAGTTATGTAGAAGCTCATGGCACAGGCACAGTTCTAGGAGATCCAATTGAAATTGCCGCATTGACAGAAGCTTTCCGCGCCAGTACTAACAAAAAGGATTTCTGTGCGATCGGCTCTATTAAAACTAATATCGGACATTTAGATACTGCGGCTGGTATTGCAGGATTAATCAAGACAGTTCTTGCGCTCAAGCACAAACAAATTCCTCCTAGTCTCCATTTTGAAAACCCCAATCCCAAAATCGACTTTGCCAACAGTCCCTTCTACGTTAATGCTACGCTTACAGAATGGAAGTTGAACAGCATTCCCCGTCGCGCCGGAGTCAGTTCCTTCGGGATTGGCGGAACTAATGCTCATGTTATTCTTGAAGAAGCTCCAGTTGTTGAAGCCTCAGGCTCTTCTCGTTCCTGGCAGTTATTGGTTCTTTCTGCGAAAACAGAATCAGCACTCTCTATCACCACTAATAATTTAGTCGAGCACTTCAAGCAACATCTCGACCTTAACCTAGCTGATATAGCTTACACACTTGGGATGGGACGTCAAGCTTTTGACCATCGCCAGATAGTGGTTTGCCAAAACCTTGATGATGTAATGACAGTCATAGAGACAAAAGACTCACAACGGTTGTTCACCCACTTTACTGAACCTTGTAAGCGACAAGTTGTATTTATGTTTCCCGGACAGGGTACCCAGTATGTGGACATGGGTCTAGAACTATATGAAACTGAACCAATTTTTCGAGAACAGGTTGATAAGTGTTGCTACTTTCTCAAATCTCACCTGGGGCTTGATCTGCGCCATATTTTATATCCAAACAAGGAACAAAAAGAAGCTGCTACCCAGAAGCTGAAGCAGACTTATATTACCCAAAGCGCATTATTTGTGATTGAGTACGCCTTGGCTCAATTGTGGATGACTTGGGGTATACGTCCTTCTGCAATGATTGGTCATAGTATCGGAGAATATGTTGCAGCTTGTTTAGCTGGAGTGTTCTCTTTAGAGGACGCATTGGTACTGGTAGCAACTCGCGGGCGGTTGATACAACAACTTCCGTCAGGGACAATGTTAGCCGTCCCACTATCAGAGCGAGAAATCCAACCCCTGCTGGGCGAGAAACTCTCCTTAGCTGCAATTAACGGACTAGATTTGTGTGTGGTTTCTGGAGTAGAAGAAGCGGTAGATGACTTACAAAAACAATTGAGCGAGCAAGGTGTGGAGTCTCGCTGTCTGCATACTTCCCATGCTTTTCATTCCCAAATGATGGACTCAGTTATGGAACCGTTCCAAGAACAAGTTAGCAAAATCAGCCTTAATTCTCCAAAAATTCCTTTTATATCTAACATCAGTGGTACTTGGATAACCGCAGCACAAGCAACAGACCCGAAGTACTGGGCAAGACATATACGACAAACAGTACGCTTTAGCGAGGGAATCGCTGAATTGCTACAATCGGAGCGGATTCTGTTGGAGGTTGGTCCTGGGAAAACATTAAGTTCCTTGGCTAACAAGCAAAAAGCGACTGGCATGGTAGTTCTTTCTTCACTAAGACATCCCCAAAACTCACAATCAGATGTGGCCTTTTTACTAAATACGTTGGGCAGACTTTGGCTAGTGGGAATAAATGTGGATTGGTCAGAATTTTATGCTCATGAGCAACGTCATCGTATCCCCTTGCCAACGTATCCTTTTGAGCGAAAAAGATACTGGATTGAGCCTACGCCCAAAAAGGACATTTCTGTGTCTCAACCAGAAAATGTCATCACCAACTCAAAGCCACCATTGTCAATTCAAGCTCCAGATACACAAGTCATAAACCAAAAAGACGAAAAACCTGTAGCAAATACAGCTATTGAACAGATCATTTCACAGCATCTTCAGGTGATGTCTAAACTGGTAGATTTATTATCACAGGGAAGTGTGCCCAAGGAAGTTTTGTTTTCATTGCAACATCAAAGTGGGCAAATAGCTCAAACTTCAACCACAGCCTCTGGGTTTAGTGTAAATAAATATACCGACATCTCCTCTATATCTACTAGGGCAGAGTCAGAGCAACAGCTTAGAGATTGGAAAATTGCCCCTACACCCAAAGCGGCTTCCCAACAAATCGAAAAAGAATCCACGATGTTGAGTCCTTGTCAGCAGCAACATCTGGATGCCTTAACTGCACGTTTTGTCAAGCGTACTCAAGAATCCAAACGACTCACCCAAGCTTATCGTTCTTACCATGCCAATAGCAGGGCGGTATCAGGGTTCCTTCCGTTTATTAAGGAGATGATATATCCAATCCACGCTCTGCGTGGAGAGGGTGCTAGACTCTGGGATGTCGATGGCAATGAATACGTAGACATTTCAATGGGGTTTGGTACGCTTTTATTTGGTCATTCGCCATCTTTTGCGATCGAAGCGATCCAACAGCAGAGCAAGCAAGGCATACTAAATGGTCCACAATCGCGTCTTTCCGGTCAATTAGCTGAGTTAATTTGCGAGTTAACGGGTGCGGAACGGACGGCTTTTTGTAATGATGGCACAGAAGCAGTGATGGGAGCCATACGCATAGCACGTTCTGTGACAGGACGCTCAAAAATTGCTTTATTTGCTGGTTCTTATCACGGCGGTTCTGACGGAGTTTTGGTCAAAGGAGTCACAACCAACGAGGGAACGCTGCGTTCTGTCCCGATGACTTCAGGTATTCCATCATACTTGGCAGATGATGTGATGGTGTTGGAGTATGGTACTCCCGAATCTCTCAATATTCTTAAAGAGCATGCTCATAACTTAGCAGCGATTTTAGTTGAGCCGATACAAAGTAGTCGTCCAGATTTGCAGCCCAAAGAGTTTCTCTTTCAACTTAGACAATTAACTCAAGAAACAGGAACTGTTTTAATTTTTGATGAGGTGGTTACTGGCTTTCGGATGCACCCAGGCGGCATCCAAGCTTTATGGGGTATTCAAGCAGATATCACAACCTACGGTAAAGCTGTTGCTGCGGGCATACCTATTGGAGTTGTGGCCGGCAAAGCTGCTTACATGGATGCATTGGACGGAGGTATGTGGGATTATGGAGATGAGTCTTATCCTCAGATGAAAACAACTTTTTTCGCTGGTACTTTTTTCAAACATCCTCTCGTCATGGCTGTTGCCTGGGCTGCACTAAATCACATCAAGAACAGCGGTGCCAAACTTCAGGAAAAGTTAAATCAACGGACAAGGCAGTTAGCCGAGACTCTTAATAGTTACTTTGAGCAAAAGCAAGTACCAATCCGAGTCGTTTACTTTGGATCTCTCTTCCGTTTTAATTGTCAGACTCAACTTAGTAATTTGCTTTTCTATCACTTGCTGGAAAAAGGAATTTATGTATGGGAAGGACGTACTCTTTATCTATCGACAGCTCATACTGATGAAGATATTGAACAGGTGATTTGGGCAGTTAAGGAAAGCGTAGTTGAAATGCAAGAAGGGGAATTTTTACCATCTGAAGACATTTTAACCAATAGCGGAGAATCGATGACCCATCAAACTCGTGGATTATCAAATCATTTGACTGGTTCATTCTTTAACTTAGCGACTGAATCCTTTCCGGTTACTTCAAATGCAAAATTAGCTGATGAGTTGTTTGATACCTTAGTTGAGCAAACGCCTGACGCTTTGGGAAATACTTATGCCGTTTCCCGTAAAAAGGTTGAGCAAACTATTGCTGGCATTTGGCAGGAACTCTTTGGTTTTGACAAGGTGAACATTCACGACAACTTCTTTGAGTTGGGTGGTGATTCTCTAACAGTTCTTCAGGCTATTTCTCTGTTAAACAAAAAGTTAGATCTTGAAATGCCGATAGAAAGTATTTACGAAGCACCAACCATCAACTCCCTTGCGAACATTATATGCCCTGACCAGAATGAGACAGTTTCTGCTGATAAAAGTATTTCTCGTGGTCAAAGACGAAGAGAGAAAAGAAGTTAAGGATAGTCAACTAGAAAAGCAATTAATAATTCAAAAAACTTTAAATGATTATGTCTTCATAATCTGGTGGATTTTTAGTTTACGATGCTACTAATGGTAGGGATTTTCCAATATTCAGCAAAGAGTTATACCAGGGTTATCTAGGAAATTACTTAAGTAAAGCTTATTTTTCAGCATAAATTCAGTCCGCTCTAGAAAATATAGGCTTTACGGATGTTATTATCTATGATGAAGAACGTGATTTAGGACTAGATCGAAGGGCTGGAAAAATATGCATTTTTTGTCGTAAACCATTAATTCTATAGATCTCAAATAAAGTAATTTATGAACATTTTGGAAAAAAATAATGACGTAGATAATGCAGACATATGTGTTATCGGTTTATCTGGACGGTTTCCCAAAGCCCAGAATCTTGAACAGTTTTGGCATAATCTCCGAGATGGAGTAGAATCAATCTCATTTTTTTCTGATCAAGAATTAGAGTCTGCGGGGATAGACTCTGCTACGCTAAGTGACCCCCATTATGTAAAAGCAGCAGTTCCACTAGAAGATATAGATTTATTTGATGCGTCATTCTTCGGCTATAACCCTAGGGACGCTGAAATTATGGACCCACAACACCGCATTTTCTTAGAGTGTGCGTGTG
>JAQYWP010001275.1 GCA_029379285.1 Rhizonema sp. PD38 | reverse complement strand
TGCTAATATAATTGTTGTCCTGAGGCACTTTCATTATTCACGTTGATGATCAGCCAAAATTTTCATCAAAAAAAGCCGCAAAGCTCTCACTCCTTAAGTACTCTATCCGGCAGCGAAGTCTGCGGGACAGCTATATTCTGTCCCGCGAGCTTTGCATCCTAAAAGGATGGGGTTTTAAACCCATTTTTTCGATAAAGGCGTCATTGTGAACAAATTCTTCGCCTACACCTTTTTTAAGGAGAGTTAACAGACGAGGAGGCAAAAACTTAGGTAAGCTGACAGCAGCAGTTTTAATCCTCAAAAAAATGACGGCAAGCACTCCTACAATTCTCGCCCTAGACTTTGATGGTGTCATTTGCAACGGACTGATTGAGTATTTTGATGTTGCTTGGCTTACCTATTGTCAAATTTGGTCGCAAAACAACCAGACACCACCAGATGATTTAGCTTCTAAATTCTATCGACTCAGACCTGTCATTGAAACGGGTTGGGAAATGCCAATTCTGATTAAAGCTTTAGTCGAGGGAATTGCCGAAGAAAAAATTTTACAGGAATGGGAAAGCATTGCCCAAGAACTTCTCACTAAAGACAATCTGAAAGCAGCAGAATTGAGTACGGGTTTAGATCGAGTCCGAGATGAGTGGATAACTAGAGATTTAGATGGTTGGCTCGGTTTACATCGGTTTTATCCGGGTATAATAGATAAACTCAAAGCAACTATTGTTAGTTCAGTCAAGCTATACATTATCTCTACTAAAGAAGGGCGCTTCGTACAGAAACTCATAGGAAAAGAAGGAGTGAATTTACAGCAAGAAATGATTTTTGGGAAAGAAGTCAAGCGTCCGAAATATGAGATTTTGCGAAAATTGATTCAGGAAGCAAATATTTCACCAGAAAGTTTATGGTTTGTAGAAGACCGACTGAAAACATTACAGTTAGTTCAACAGCAGCCTGACTTGGAGAATGTAAAACTGTTCCTGGCAGATTGGGGTTATAATACTCCAGCAGATAAAGTAACTGCCCAAAATGACCCAAGAATTCAGTTACTATCTCTTTCTCAGTTTGCCGGAGATTTTTCAAATTGGTTGATGGCTCATAGTTAGTAGTTAATGGAAATTGTTAACACAAAATCAATAACTAACAACTAACAGCAAACTCCGCGCCTCTTGTAGGGGCGGGTTTTGTAAGATGTTGTATTTGCTTTCTTCTATTCTATTAAACCCGCCCCTACTCTTTGCTATCATGCTTGACCTTACCAAACTTGCAGGACAAATGCAGGGCCTAAGTCAACATTTGACTGTAGAAGCTGCTGCTAGTCGTCAACGTTTAGAATTGGCTCAAAAACATTTTAAAAGTGCTATTGAGTCTCAAGAAAAGTTCGTGCAACTCCAGCAGCAATGGCGCGATCGCATTATATTTGCCAATGCGACTCCGATGGAACCACTCAGCACCTGCATCGATCTACCAATCCCTCCGAAAACCCATACCGTTGTTGCTACTGATGGTTCCCAAATTGCCCCCAGTCACCACGAAATCGCATACTGCTATCTCCTCAACATTGGTAGAGTTGTTTTACACTACGGACAAAATCTTCACCCGTTGCTTGATAGTTTACCAGAAGTATTTTACCGGACTGAGGATTTATATGTTTCTCGTCAGTGGGGTATTCGCACTGAGGAATGGATGAGTTTTCGCCGCACAGCCAGTGAAACAACGGTGTTAGCAGAACTTGCTTGCAGCATGAAAGCGGATCGTCAAGCAGTACCTACCTTAGCGATGGTCGATGGCTCGTTAATTTACTGGTTTTTAGAACAACTACCCTCTGATGCACGCGATCGCATTTTACCTCCCATTTTAGAAGCTTGGCAGCAGTTGCGGCTCGCTCAAATTCCTTTGATGGGATATCTCAGTGCCTCCCGCAACGTTGAAGGAATGAACTTTTTGCGTCTTTTGGCTTGTTCCCATCCAGTTCCTGACTGTGCAAGTTTTTGCCCCAATCAAGCGGAAAAAGTCCCTTGCAAGGTGTTTGAACCGTTACGAGACACTGCTCTTTGGGCGACTCAACTCAAACCAGGACAACGTGGCCCCTTGTGGCGCAGTAATGCCCGTATTCTCGAGATGTACGGGGAGCAGCAAATTTATTTTTGTTACATTCATGTTGGTACCGAAATTGCCCGGATAGAAATCCCATCCTGGGTAGCAGAAAACACAACACTATTTGACGAAGCACTAGGACTGATGTTAGGTCAAGTACAGAAAGGGTATGGCTATCCAGTAGCGATCGCCGAAGCGCACAATCAAGCCGTGGTCCGTGGTGGAGACAAAGCCCGCTTCTTTGCCATACTCGAAAGACAAATGATTAAAGCTGGTTTAAAAAATGTCGGCACGTCTTACAAAGAAGCACGCAAGCGAGGAAGTATCGCTTAATTCTTATTTACAGTTTTTTAAATTAACTATTCTTTCACTTCTGAAAGAATAGTTTAAAGCAACTTTGTAGATATTGATTCCGAATAGTTTATATTTGAAGAAAAGAACTCTAGCCTGTCAACATTCATCAGAATAGTATTTTTT
>JAQYWP010001274.1 GCA_029379285.1 Rhizonema sp. PD38 | reverse complement strand
AAACTCTTATAGGAATGAACTCATTATTTTTGTAGAAGATTCGACAGAACGAATGAATATTGAGCAATCTTTGATGCAAGGAGCAAATGAGGCAAATCTTTTACTCAGTACTTTAATCGCATCTAAGCAATATATTGACCAAATTGTGACCTCAATGGCAGATGGATTAGTGGTAACAACGCTGTCAGGCAAAATAAAAACAATCAATCCAGCCGCACAAACTTTGCTGGAATATGACGAAGCTGAACTCCGAGGACAACCGATCTCTACAATTATTGGTGAGAGGGTGAGAGGAGGGGAAGAAAAAAGGATTAATATCATTAACAACCAACAACCAACAACTGCCCTTATTAAAGATATAGAAACTGTTTGTTACAATAAGAGTGGGAAAAGAATTCCTATTGCCTTTTCCTGTTCGGTAGTTCAAACAGAAATTGAGAACTTTCAAGGTTATGTTTATATTCTGCGGGACATGACAGAACGCAAGCAAGTAGAACTTGCAAAACAGGAATTTTTAGCGATGATCAGCCATGAAGTTCGGACGCCAATTACATCGGTAACTGGTATGGCTAGTTTGTTGTTGAGTACTGAGCTGAGTGTTAAACAGCACGATTTTGTTAAAACCATTGAAACCAGTAGCAACGCCTTACTCGCAATTATTAACGACTTCTTAGACTTCTCCAAAATCGAATCAGGCAAGCTGGAATTAGAAGCACAACCTTTCGCTTTACAAACTTGCGTTAATGAAGCTCTTTATATGCTTGCACCGCAAGCTAAAGAGAAAGGGTTAAAACTCAGCTTTATAGATACTTCTGAGATTTTCTCTTTGATTATTGCAGATATAACCAGGTTACGTCAAATCTTAATAAATTTACTTAGTAATGCGATTAAATTTACTGAAACTGGCAGCATTGAGATTTCCACGATTGCTCGTGAAATAGACAGGAATCCAGATGGGAAAAAGAGTTACGAAATTCAGTTTGCTGTGAAAGATACAGGCATTGGCATTCCACGCGATCGCATTGAGCGTTTGTTCAAAGCCTTTAGTCAAGTCAACTCTTCGATGACTCGAGAGTATGGCGGTACGGGATTAGGTCTTGCTATTTGCAAGAAATTGAGTGAGTTGATGGGTGGTAGAATTTGGGTTGAAAGTGAACCTGGCGTAGGCAGTACATTCTATTTCACGATTACTGCTCCTATTGTTGAAGAGAGAGTGGAAAATGTCTGTAAAAATGTTGCCATTGATACTTATATAGCTGAAGAACACCCTTTAAAAATACTTTTAGTGGAAGATAATATTGTTAATCAAAAGATAGTACAACATTTACTACAGCGAATGGGTTATGAAGCAGATCTTGTTAACAATGGCTCAGAAGCTCTCTTGGCTCTGCGCCGTCAATCATATAATGTGGTCTTGATGGATGTGCATATGTCAGAGATGGATGGATTGACAGCAACCCAACGTATCTGCAAAGAGTGGACACCAGAACTTCGTCCTCGGATTGTTGCCATGACTGCAAGTAGGATGTGGGGCGAGCGTGAACGTTGTCTGGCATTTGGGATGAATGACTACCTCTGTAAACCCATCGGAATTCAAGAACTAATGCAGGTTCTTCAAAGGTGTCAGCCGATGACGAATTCCTAAAAAAGCCACTGCCAAGGCACAAAACGAACAGCACACTTCGTGCGATCTTGCTCAATTCAAAATTGTAGAGCAAAGCGCGAGCTATCCAACCGCTAAATTCTCCGAATAGTAATTTATCTTTTCGCCCAAACCTACAGTTTACAGCATGGCGAGCGTACGTTGCTTCAATATCTCTATCTAGAGACTCATCATACAACTCTAAAGAATCCACACATTTTCTCTGTCTCTCAAAAACTGATTTCATCAAGTTATTTGCTAAACAAATAGAATTAATAGAGCAACAAATTTATAAGAATGCCCGTTTAAAACCCCTGAGAAGGAGGAGCGCAGCGACAAGCTTCGTACTTTAGGCAGGGGATGGAAAACGGGTAAAGCCATGCGCTTGATGTCTCGGCGACTTTTTATCAGAAACAGCAACAGGAAAGTTAGGCTTCTACTGGGGAAGTTATCTGGTTGCCAAAATGTTTTTTAAGTTTCTCCCAAACTGAAATTTCGTTTATCATTCTACAACATAAGTTTATAACCCCAAGTTATTATCCTAACCTTAACCATCACCGATTTTATTGCCCGTTACAACCAGTGTGCCAAACTCATTAGATGACCGTATACAGTAGCACAAATGATGAAAAAATTCGCGCTCGTATTAATTTAAAGCGGTACAAACTCTTGCTGCTACTTATCATTATAAAATAACTTTTCATGTTGATTCATGCGTCATTATGCTTGAAGATACTAAATGACAGCAAATTCAACATTAACAGTAGTTGATATCATCGCAATTGAGTTGAGAAATATTGTACAGCAGGACGTAACGATTCCCATCAAAGGACCAGCTTCAGGGCAGGCAGCTTTATCTTGTTGCCAGTGGTACGCCAATACGGTTCGGTTAAGAAATTTACTCGTTAAGGCAGGTAGGGGGAGCAGGGG
>JAQYWP010001273.1 GCA_029379285.1 Rhizonema sp. PD38 | reverse complement strand
GAACTAAAGTAGTCATTGCCGTGGCATCGATTTGGCCAGGGATTCGGAAGTTAGGGGCATTGCAGGAGTATAAGTAGTTAGTTTGATACTCATGAGCATCGCGATGGTTGATTTACTTACGGGCGTCTCTATTTACGAGAGGTTAAGTAGCGAAAGGTATTAATTATTGCGTAAACAGAGAATGATTTACCAAATTTCACTTAAATCCAGCACAAAGCCTGGTAAAATACCCTCTCCACTTAACGTAGTCGGATTATCCAACTCTTCAACCACAGTATCGGGACGGTAAATATAAACCTTGCACCCAACGCGATCAATTAACCAACCCAAGCGAGTGCCATTTTTGATGTACTCCTCCATCTTGGTTTTCAATTCCTTCAAACTATCAGATTGCGATCGCAATTCAATTAAAAATTCTGGACAAATAAAAGCGAATTTTTGACGTTTTTCTAAAGGAATTGCTTCCCAATCTGTTTTTTTAATCCAAGCAGCATCCGGGGAACGCACGGCACCAGATGGTAATGTAAACCCACCACTTGAACCAAACCCCACGCCCTTACCATCTTGCTTTGTCCACACCCATAATTGCCCTATCAAGTCAAAGTTACGTCCATCGGTTTCCGAACCCGTGGGGGACATTATGACAATTTCTCCAGTCGTATTACGTTCGATGCGAAAATCCTGATTTAGCTGGCAAAAATCAAATAACTGATCATCCGTCATAGTGATAACAGGATGAAATTTTAACACCATTGGATGAATTTCGATTTCAATAGGATGGTGCGCTGTCATTTTTTACTTCGCTAGTTAAGTGTCAACTTCATTTTAAAACCTCACTTCTGATTCAACATTACACGCTCATTTCATCAAAATCAGCCGCAGGGGATCTAAACGAACATGCCACGGCAAAGGTTTGTCTTTCAGGATTGCCCACTTTTCCTTAAACACCTCTGCCTGTAGGTGGTAATCACTGGAATTGATAGATGGATCATGAAGCTTCAGAAACAGAGTCATGCGATGCGGAGTTTCTATTGTCTTCACTAGCCAGCAAGGAAAAGTGTTTTCACCGGATGAGTCGTCAGTAAAAATCAGTTGATGGGCACGAATTCCCACATGTGAGAGAGTGTCGGAGACAGTTTCAACAACTTGCAGAGTACAACCCCAGTCGATCGCCTCCACTTGTTGGGGTGAATTAAAAACAACACGCGAGAAATTCTTGCAACCTGTTAATTGAGCCACACTCAAGGTGGCAGGGAACTCAAAAATATCGTATTTAGAACCATATTGAACTGCGAGTCCTTGCTGCATAACCAATAAATTTGGACAAAAACGATAAGCCTCTTCCATATCATGTGTCACAAATAGAGTGACACCACGGTATGAAGCTAACGTTTCCAACATTTGCTGCGTTAACTGGCTGCGTAAGTAAGTATCTAATGCTGAAAAAGGCTCATCCAGCAGTAATGCTTGCGGTTGACTTGCTAATGCTCTTGCTAAGGCTACCCGTTGCTGTTGCCCCCCAGAAAGTTGATGC
This sequence comes from Rhizonema sp. PD38, assembly GCA_029379285.1. Classification (GTDB taxonomy): domain Bacteria; phylum Cyanobacteriota; class Cyanobacteriia; order Cyanobacteriales; family Nostocaceae; genus Rhizonema. Next base: position 1,040 of record JAQYWP010001273.1, on the reverse strand, counting down.
GGATAGCGATTTGCAAGCCCTTGCAACTGCACTGCTATCAGTTGAGTTTCTACCTCTTGGCGGATAGCTGTAGCTGATAGTCCCTTTGGTAAACCAAAAGCAATATTTTGAGCGACACTCATGTGAGGAAAGAGGGCATAATTCTGTACCAAAAACCCAATACGACGATTTCTTGGTGGTAGATTAATTTTTTGCTCGGAATCAAATAATACCCGTTTGTTTAAGACAATACGACCTTTTGTCGGTGTTTCTATCCCGGCAATACAGCGTAGAATCATACTCTTGCCAGCCCCTGAGCCCCCTAAAAATCCCAAAGGTTGCTCATCACTGCTGAAAGCAACTTTCAACTTAAAGCCAGCAAGTTCTTTTTCAATATCAACAAACAATCCAGAGGAAGTGGGGAGTGGGGGAGAAGATTGGGAAGATAATGGACGTTCTTCTCCTTCTCTCGTTGTCTCCCCCACTCCCCTGTCCCTTCTCTTCTGCCGCATTTCCTGCCAAACGTTGACTGCAACAATTCCGGATAGGGAAATAACAATGATCGTTATTGCCCAGAACCATGCTTCGTTCGTATCTCCACCTTCCACAGCGAAATAGATCGCCATTGGGATTGTCTGGGTTTGTCCGGGGATATTACCTGCTAACATCAAGGTTGCACCGAATTCACCAAGGGCACGCGCAAAAGCGAGAGTCGTTGCTGCTAAAATTCCTGGAAAGGCTAGGGGTAAAGTAATTCGCCAAAAGATGGTTAATTCTGATGCGCCTAAGGTTCTAGCTACCTGTAGAATATTTCGATCAATCTGCTCAAAAGCTCCTTGTGCTGTTTTATACATTAATGGGAAAGACACGACTGTAGCTGCGATCGCCGCACCATACCAAGTGAAGACAATGCTGAAATTCACAGGTTCGGTAAGTTTTCCCACAGGGCCATTTTTGCCAAACAGCAGCAGCAACAAGAAACCAACAACAGTGGGGGGCAAAATCAGGGGAGAAACAAAAATTCCCTCAATGAGCGATTTCCCTTTACCTCGATACCCCAA
>JAQYWP010000252.1 GCA_029379285.1 Rhizonema sp. PD38 | reverse complement strand
AGATGAGGAAGCAAACCACACCACCAGTTCCTACCTTCGTATTGAAGTAAGTTTTGTTAACATTCTTCCAAATGACTATCTCTTCTTCAGTACAGGAGTTAAATATGACCAGACCCAAAAGTTGTCAGGGTCTGAAGCCCAGACGCTCATTGCACCCTTCTGCCCTCAGCATAGCTGACGAATGCCTTCTTCTCTCTCAGAAGTTACTCTGCCACTGCCCGAAATAACTCAACAGCCAATATTGAGCAGCGTAGATGACATCGGGAAAGCAAGTGTCGCAGGATATTGCCAAGAAAATATTTCTTGTAACCATAGATTCAGCTTGTCATCCTGTGTTAATTCCATCACGGTGCGGACTATATAATGAGCTTCTTCAGGGAGCGTATATAACTCATCCTCAGAATTATTCCTATCAGTATAAGAAGCATTTAATAACGAGAGGAATATTTTTAACCACTCCTTCCAACTACCACTCTTCTGGGAAGCTAATTTAGAGATGTAACCCTGGCTAACACCAGAAACTGTCTCAACAGCCGACTGTGTAATTTTCTGTCCCGCTTCCCAAAGTTCTTTAACTGACTGTTTCACCTTCCACCAAGATTTTTCATCTAATGAACCAGCTTCAATAGTAATATAGGCTGCTTTAACACATTCTACTTGGGGTTCCAAGAAGCTAAGGTCATAATCAGCACAGAAGTAGAAGTAAACTTGTTGCATTGGGCGATTGTGCGCTCTTAAGCGTCCAATCGCTTGTTTAATCTCTGCCTGTGTCGCCCAATTTACAAACCGCTGGAATGTTTCACAAGCCAACTCAGGAGTAAAATCGCCACTGCTGAGAGTTAAGTAAAGTGCCTCTAGGGAACCAATGTTCTGGTAGGGAATGCCAAAAGTGGCTAAGGCAATCACATCTTTAAAATCATTAGAGCCGCGACTGTCTCTAAACCAACCTCCATCACCTTCATGACAAAACTTTACAAAGTCCATGAATTTAATATCAGGGTGACGTACTAAAAACTCTTGCCGGAGTGTATCTACTCTACTTTGACAGAAATCACTTCTTTGTTTGGAAACTTGTCCTAATCCTGTAACTTGAATTATTTTCAGATTTGGGCTGATAGATACCTCTTGCTCAATCGTTAAAATATCTTCTGCATCGACATCCATCCACCAAAATAAATACTCAGGGGTGGCTGTGGCATCTAAGTAAATGTTCCATCCAGAAGCTTGAGCTATCAGTGCATGTCTTTCATTACGTGTAGAAATCAGTAACTCACCTTGATTTATCCGCAAAGCACCTTTAATTCGTCGTCCCCAGACTTTTAAAAATGGCACAAACCAATTAAGAAGGACATCCTGCTGAATTTTTTGTGTCAGTTCAAAGCTTTTTTCACCAAAGCGTTTTCGCAATTTGTTAGGTAAATCATTCAGGTTAACCCCATACTCCCAGGTTGTGTTGAATAACGATTTCAAGTTGGGGTGTAGAACAGATATTGCTCTTGCAATGATTTCATCTAAATTATCCGGTGGCTTGCCAAACATCTCTCTAACCGCTGCATCGTTCCATCCGTGGTGAGGTTGCTTTATTTCTCCTGTCAGGCAGGAGCGTAGCTCTATCCAAAGTGGTTGTAACTGGAGACTAATTTCGGGATGAGAAATAGTCAACTGGGCTATTACCTGATCTAAATCTTTGAGGTTTGCGGCGACGGAACGAATTGGTTGCACTGTCCGCATGGCTTCATCCCAGAAGTTACCACAATTTGACCAATCATAGTCATTTGTATCGGGGGCGCTGTCAGGATGTGCAACAATGCGATCGCTCTCCAAAGTCTCACGTCGCTGCATTCGGTATCCAAACCCAGAGCCTGAAGCGGAACGACATGCTTCTAATAAATGGCAAGTGCTGCAAACAGGATTTTCCTCACCTTCATCTATCGAAATATTTTTATTCCGTAACGCGGCAAAGATGGAACTGCGATGGCAGTTGCCAGTGGTGTCTGGCAATTCCCCAGTTTTGGGCCATCTTAAATATGCTTTCCCATTTGGAGTATAATCCCAAACCATGCCTGAATTACGAACATTGAGATAATCGTAATTGCGCTCGACGGTTTCTGTAGTAACATTTCTAGCATGAGATGTAAAGTACCACAGCTTGTCCATCCCGAAAGCAGCTGGTTGAGCAATGCCTGCATCATGGCTTTTGAATGTCCCGGTGGGACTGTTGTCTAAGATGTGTTTCCACCCAGCGGCGATCGCTTCGGTGTAAACTTGTAACCGTTGACCTTTCTTAAATATGATTTTGGGTGGAGAAGCACAATCACTTCTTCTGGGCAACTTCCCCGGTTTGTACTCAATAGTATTGGGAGTTACATCCTCATCTAAAGTTTTGTGAACAGATGGCGAGACTGGATTTTTCAAACCAAAACCATTTTTGGGCCGGTATCGCTCTAGCATCCGCCGGAACCATAGCTTGAGATTGTAGAGCATTCCCCACTCTTGATCATCAGAAGCTAGCTGTTTCTGGATTGATTCTGGGCACAGGGCAAAGAAATCGGATGGTGTTATGGTTTCGCCCTGATAAACGACAACGACTTGATATCCACCTTTGCGACACTGTTGAATACTTGTTGCATAGTAGCGAATTAAATCCAGGTTTTCTGTGGAATCAATTCGGGGTTGCAACTCAATCAGCTTATCCCCACTGAGGCGGAATGAACCTTGTTTGAGTAATTGATTGATTTGGTTATGAGTATGGCATCGGGAAAAATAAGCAGCAGTTGTCATCAGTTTAACTTCGTCTTGACGACCTCCTGCTAATAATTCGTCTATGTCCAGGTGTTCTTTGCTCTCTAGGTGTCCCCAGTCACCCACAGCAAGTTGATATCCCCATTGACGACAACGTTGGAGAGTTTCCTGGTTAGCTGTGACAATATGGGGATTTAGTATAGCCCCCGCATCGGGCATTAACCTAATTTCTTTTGGACGCAATTGCTTGAGATAATTTTTCAGGGTTTTCTCTCCGTATCGAGCAGCACTCGCTGTACCAATGACGGCGATATCAGTTTGCCCGACTCGCCACAAAAACACTGCCGTGAGTAGAGACTTGAGTGCTCCTTCACAAAGAATTACCACTTTCACATTTGTGGTTTCAGGGTGTTTCCAACAAAATAGCGGTAATTCCCCATTAGGTAATTGTGGCCCATTGCCTCCGTGGTTGGCACTACTTAGCCAGATATATTTGGGATCAGGGAGTAGTGTGGCAATTTGGAAACCAGTGATGTGAAAGTCGGGGTTTAAGGCGGCGATCGCTATTCCATCCATTCCTAAGAGTTTACCAAGAGGGGAAATGCCTGGTAGCTCGGCGCTCACACCCACAGGAGCGTAAAAACTGGGTTCCCAAGTCCTTACCCAACCTAACTCCAATAGCCAGTTAATCTCTTGAGTACTCAACTGCCTTTTTTCTTGGAGGTGTGAGGAGTGTTGAGTACTCAGGGTTGTTACAGTTGTTTGGAGTAATAACCGGAATTGGCGATTCCGTTCCTCAACACTCAATCGTTTCTTGACTTGAACATTAGGGGAATGGCGATGGTGTCGTCCGTTAGCTGGCGTTTCTATTCGATGAGTAATGCCGTCGTCAAACATAAACAAACCGCCCATGTCGTTACGCAGCAATTTAATGAAGCGATATCCAACAGGAGCGTCTTGTTGACTAAAGCTCCGCAAGCATTCAATTAAACCATCTTGTTGTATGGCGCAGCCGTGGTGATTGTCGCAGACAGGACAGGGGTTACGTTTGTTAGTGTACTGACGTTTCATAGGCGCAGCGTTGCGTGGAATTTTAGGTTTTGACTTTGAATAGGGTGTAGGGGGTAGGGTTTTGGGTGTAGGGGAAAAAGAAGAATCGCGTTTTTGGTACACTCTACCCCCGAGACAAAGGGGTACAAGCCCTCACTGATTTTCCCCACACCTTACACCCTTCTTCCTGACAACCTAAATTTGTGTGCCTACTTACAGTAGCGCCCCGGTTTTTTGGACTAAAAAATCACCGACGGATCAAGAATGATCAATATAATTAAGGCTGTAACCTTCGCTGAAACCCTTACTGTATATGGATAAAAAAAAAGTTTTGTCGCACCATTCGGGTGGTAACGTCGCACCATTCGGGTGATAACGTCGCACCATTCGGGGGGTACTTTTCCCATGAAAAAAGCTGAAACCTTTTTATATCAATGGTTTCAATCTATTTTTTATATGGTTACAAAGAACAAACTTGACATTTTTGCAATTTTAAGATATGTAAGGTCGCATCAGAATGTGGAATTCCGCTGTGGAAGCCTTATATCTCGCGCTTCGCGTCTCCTCAAAGTATTTTTTTTACAGTAAACTAGTTATACGATTTCACGAAATTCCTGATACAAATAACGGGTTTCTAATTCTTTCCCCCTGCTCCCCGCTCCCTGCTCCCCTGCTTACTGCTTACCTATTTGTATCAATTTTAAAGTGAAACAGTATTACTCCCCTATGTATCTTCTATTAATACTCCTGCCCTCTTAAAGGTTGAGAAATTTTCGTAATGCCTGTTGATCATTTGGTTGAATTTTTCGTCTTCCTGTTTCGATGAGCTTCACCCAACTTACACTCTTGCCGATTAGGGAAGCGATATGTGCTTGGGTAAACCCTGAGGATTGGCGAGCAGACTGCACCATACTCCCAGTCAGTTCTACTGTCGTTGGAGACGGCTTTAGGGGTTGAACAAGCTCAGATTCACCAACATTGACTTCATCAGACTGGTTTGACTTTTTAGATTGGCTTCGACTATAAGAATTAGCTTTTTTGGTTTTCTCAGCCTTAAAGGATGCCGTTCTTGCTTCTATTGTTGGTGGTGGGGTAATGGTAACTACACTATCCAACCAAGTCTCAAAGCAATTGGATGCAGCCCGACTGTTTAAAGGTGCTATTGCTGCTGGATCTATCTTTGAAGATTCGTTTGGGAGTGTTGCCCAAACTGGTTGGATTTCTTCTGGATATGAGCTGCAAAAGCTGATGTGGAATTCAGCATCAATTAAAGCTAACAGTAGTTTGTGGAACTGTTTGATGAATCGCGATCGCTTCTTTCTATCCCTACTGATGGTTTCTACCTCTGCTTTTGACAATATAGCTTCAAGTAGGGTGAGAATGCGGTATTTTCCATTTGGATGGGCGCGTTGGTTCTGCAAAACATACAACGCTAATGCTACAGCAAGCTTTTGGTTGTATGGGTTCAAATCGAAAAACTTTTCATGGATAAATCCATATTGGTGCAAAGCAAGTCCAGCTTGACTACCTGTCTTGTTAAGAAACTTTTCAGCCCAAGCTCCAGGCTGGACTCGGATAACAACGTCATACAGTTCATTGTAACCGTTAAGACCAGGTATTTCAGGTTGGTGATATTCCTCAATATAAAGTATTGTCCAAACAGGACTTGTGCGTGTTATGCGTAAATCTAGCTGCCCTTCGCGCCAATGAACTGCTACGCCTAATGTACCAACAATCCAAGCCAGCTCGATAATCCTATTGAGTTTCTCTGACTTCGTCATGTCTTTTCTGCTATTTAAGCGCAGAATCTTAATCAAATCGCTACCTAGCAAAGAGAACGGTTCGTCCCACGGATGCTTTTGACGAGCCGCATAGGTAGCAAACACAGCGTGAAGTCGCGCTGCCATCACCCCGTAGCGATCTAGAATTTCTTCCTCAGCACGATTAACGATAAATTCTGGCTGCTGTTCCTGCTTGTTCAGGATATAAAACTCTATGTAACGTCCCTTTCCAAATCGTTTTTGGAAGTAAAGTTTTCCCGAACTATACTCATGCCATTCAGGTTGCTTGATATATGCTTGGGTTGCACTGATCACTGGTGCTCCAGTTGCCATCATCTCATATACTTTGTTCGTGAATAGTGGTGGTTCAGTTGGCGTTAGGGTTCTGGGTTTTCTAATTCGCTTTCTTGCTGTAGCTAAGAGCGGTACCTGTAACTCTGTAATCTCAAGTTGGTAGCTCGCTGCTTGATATATTATATCTTCTCTATTATTTTGCTCTATCTGCATCAATCTTGCCCTCCTAAAATCGGCTGTTGATGACAGTTCTTTTGAAGGTTATAGATTGAATCAGAAATCTTCGTGTTTTCAGAGTTTCCAGCTACAACAACCGAAGCGATGTTTTCTTCATCGCTCATGCTCAAGAGAGACGCACTCTGTAAATTGTGATTGTGGTTCTTTTGTGGATATAAAACACTACTATCCGAAAAGTTGGTTTTGTCATAGCTGGGAAACAAACTCGTGCCTATTAGGTTGATCACCCAGGTAGCAGCATCTGTATGAAGTGATGCTGCTGTTTCCTCTAGTCGGTTTCGCCATTCAAGTGGTATTAACAGTTGAAGAACAAAGGTTGGGTTTTTCAGTAGTTCTGGTGATAAGTGTTGATCTCTCCACTCTGGACAATTCTCACCACGCTTGTCTCCTGATTTATCAATCACATTGAGGATGCCGAATTTATTGCAGTAAATACTTTGGTTGTCTATGGACTCTAGTCGGTGCTGGCAATTCCAACAGCTTTTTGCTGCTTCCTTCCTTAAATAGGAATCTGCCCCAAAGTCATCGCACGAATCAAGTTGATTCTTGTTTTTGTTGGAGTGTGAGCCTTTTTCGGTATGATTGAGGAGTTGGTAAGCAGCATCTACACTTTTTGAATTTAGAGCTTTGCGGAGTTCTTTTGCCGAAACCAAGTCTCCTAAACTTGTCTGCTGATCTATGACGGACACTACTTTGGCAGCTTTGGAGTAAGTGCGTCCCGAACCAAGACCGACTCTTTTAGCTAAGCGATCGCGGGTAGTACCGCTTGTAGAACTCAGACAAAGGTATGGAAAATTTTCCATACCTTTCTGTTGCTCCGAAGCCTGTCTTCCAGGGGCAGATTTTTTTCCACCTTCACTCATCCGCTTTCTAGCTGCATTGGATTCTACCTCAAGCCACGCTTGTGCTTCGCGAACTTTCTGTTCTCTATTTTTCAGGCGGTTAGCGTTTTCCAATAACAGCGTATGTAGTTCAGCTATTTCATCAGGAAATTGCCTGACTTCAACGGGTACGGTTGTCCATCCCAATTGCAATACAGCCTGCCATCGTCGGTGTCCCGAAATGATGGTTCCCTCCGCCGTGACAACTAATGGTCTTACCCATTGTGAATTTCGTATCAGGTTTACCAGTTCAGTTACGTCCTCGTTATTACCATAAATAGAGGAATTACGTGAGTGTGGTTGAAGGACACGGGGGTCTACTTCACAAAAAACAGATGTAAGATTATCAGCAGTAGTGTTTGGTAAAAGTGCAAAAGTAGCCATATCTTGACCTTGAAACCTTTGTAATCAACAATTTATCTACGTAAATCGATGAAAATGTCAGCAATCTAGCTGCTAAGAGTGCTTAAGTCTAAGTAGCCTCATGTTCCGGTGATACTTAAATGGGTGTTTTCTCTATGTACTTACCTAGTTTTTTGCCTGTGCTAAACCTCAATTCTCCAGATCAACCGCTTAGATCCACCCCTAACCCTGATTTGTTATCGCTCTGGAACCATTGTTGACGGCGACTAGTTAACTGTTCAACCAGATTTGGTTAAATCATTAACCAAATTCCTATAATCTATCCCATAATCTTGGTTTTTGGTCAGCAATAAACTAAAATACTTATATGAACTCAAAAGTACAACGATTAGCCAAATTGGTTAAAGAGCTAAGAAGCTCTCAAAGTCAACACCAGTTCGCCAAAAAACTCGGTGTCAGTCGTTCGTCGATAACTTTTTGGGAATCTGGGCAAGCTTGGCCAGAGATAGAAAACTTAGAAAAACTGGCAGCGTTGAAAGGGTGGAGCCTCTCCGACTTACAGATGTACCTAGTCTATGGAGATTCACCTGAGTATGAACAGACATATCCACTTGAGCAGATATTAAATACACTGCGATCGCTTCCGTCTGAGGCAGTGGCGCAAGTAGTGAATGTGGGGGTAGAGACATTAGTAAGCCGAAGTATTACTACTCCTCGTTCTTTAACTGAATCAGCGTAAGTCTCTCGCCACAACAGGTGTAGTAATGGATAATCACTGATTGGGAGCAATGCGATGAGTGTCATTGGTAACAAGTCAAAAGCGAAGATATTTTGTCAATACGTCCAAAGAGAGAAATAAAGTTATTATTTTGAACAAATGATTAGGGGACTTCCTTAAAGGGCGTAACTCCTTCGCAGTCTCTAAAATAGTCTCCTCATAAACAGTTATGGGAGATTATTTGGACTGCAAATATAAACTATACAAATGCAGTTTTTGGCAGCGATTTTATTAGCTGTAGGTATTGGGTTTTAGGAGAAATAGACCGAAAGTAGATACGAAAAGAACCGTCTCCGTAAAGCTTGATATCCCGTTTGTCAAACTCAATCTCTTGTATCTCTAGCCATTTTTTAACGATGGCATAGTATTCTGCTAGAAAGATTGTTGGGAAGTAGATGCGTCCCGTTTTAACAGCAGTTTGTTTGTGTGTCAGGACTTGAAATTGGGGTTGAGTGAGGACTTCTGCCATAAGGAATCTTGATCAGATTTCAATTCCAAAAAGCCGTCAGGCTAGATATCTGTGAAGCTAAGTGGTAGACTCCTCTTCAACGAGAATTCCACAGTGTTTCTAGCAATGACTGAAATTTTTAGGGCGCAAAAAACAAACCCTACTGTAGTAGGGTTTGTGAAGAAGTGGAGTGAGAACTGTCTAGTCTTGCGGCGGCGTGATTTCAACAATTCGGAACCGGAGTTCGCCCTCGTCGGAATGCCAGTTGATCGTCGTCATTTGCGAACCAGCGATGGGCGCTGATTCAATCTGGAAGCTGCCAGATTCTACCCACACGCCCTCACTGTCTACCGCGCCGGAGATTACCTGCCGAAATGCAGGGCTGTCGGCGCACCTGCCCTCCAGTACGTTGTACCGAATCCGCCACTCAATTGAGTTGAGAACTCCTGTTGCGAGAGAGTCGGTTGCGCCATCGAAGAAAAGTGCCATGGTCTTGCCCAGTAGGTTGTCACAAAAAAAAGGCTGTCAAGCCGTTCAATGGGGAGATTTCGCGGCGTTGCTGAACCAAAATATGAATGTTCCATATTGAATCTCAAGGGCGACAGGCTCATTGCTGTTATCAAGCAAACTTTTCAAAGAGCGATCGCTTAAGGATGTGGGTGCTTTTAGAAACAATCATTGCAGGTTCTAACTAGGCAGCCAACTTTATTTCTATGAGCGCTTTTTGAATTTCTCACTTTTAATAAAATTGATTATCTCCTGTACCGCTACTCCTTGATTCTGCATCACCTCAATACCCGGCACAATCAATGTGAGTGGGGATTGAACCGACAGATCGCCCCTTGCCTTGCACTCCTCATCAATTTTTTCTTCCCCTGTGATACCATTTCACGCTCATTCCTGATACAAATAACGAGGTTCTAATTCTTTCCCCCTGCTCCCTGCTCCCCTGCTTACCTATTTGTATCAACCTTAAAGTGAAGTTCCGATTTGCTTTCCTAGACGAAGATCCTTGGCATCAAGATTACTCATATCAGATTCTTCAAGCAGCAAAAACAATCCTCAGCCTAAATCCAAAGAAGGAAAAATCGTATCGGCTCAATAAATCGGGGGTAGTGGTAACTGTGAGCGGGGAAGTGCCCTTA
>JAQYWP010001272.1 GCA_029379285.1 Rhizonema sp. PD38 | reverse complement strand
TATTCATTTAGTACCATCTAAGGCAATATTTACGTTACTTCAGGTAAATCAGCAAGTTCAATCCTGGAATGGTACGAGATAGAGTCCATAAAAGAAGGGTGATGTAAAGTAAACCCAAACACCATTGATACCAAGCAAGGGTAGAAATGATACCTGGTAATTGTTCGTCTCGCAGGCGAATGTCATTAAAACCCAATTTGAGTAAGTTGTTGAGGCTAAAATCATAGTAATTCAGCCAGTTCCACCGACGGTTCCACAACAAGGGTAAATATCGTTCGCGAAACACCTCATACCTTGGAATCACTGGTAAGCGCCCAATCAGTAATCGCAACTGCCGCATTGTACCGTCTTCTCTAAAATAGGAAATATTCATTAAGTCGTGATAACGACCTTGGCGGTATAGTCTGAATAAGAGAAACGCTGGTACGGGAAAAATGATCATGAAAAGACACCCTATTGTCAGCCATGATTGTTCTGCACTATAAAAGATCGCGAGAAAGCCAAATAGTGTCAAAAGGCTAAAACTTGCGATCATCCAACTTGCTTCTTCATTTGTAGGAACGATCGCTACTGGGTGAAAGCGGCGAAATCTGTCAACAAGCCAAAATAGTAAGCCAAAGTGGGGAATTACAATCATTCCCACACCAAATACCAACCAAAAATTAGTCCCATAACCAGAAAGAAGCAGCAGTAAACTTAGCGCCAACCAATTCCATGCTTGTAGTAGCCAAGCAATTGGCGAGAGCGGTTCGGTAACAACGATGCGCGGGCTGATTCGCGTGTAAGTTTCCAAATCCATGTCTGCCAAAGTCATTAACTCGCTGATGCTGCAGAAAAGTTGTATCTGACGGCGATGGGCGATGGCCAAAGCTTGAGCAGTCCCAAAACCCACATCTTTCAAGCGTTTCTGGGAAGCACTATTGATATTTGTCCCAACCAAAAGCAAGCTTAACTCTTGTCGTCGTAGCTTCTGCTTTATATACTCCAGCCGATTAGCGTCAGCAATTTGTTGTAACTGACGGAAATTTTGCGCCAAATTCCGCAAGACGTTTTGATTGCCTTGCATCTCTACAACAAGTTTTTGCCCAATTTTTCCAGGATTGCCTAGTATTTTTGCTTGGTTAGAATCAAAATTTAGACCTGATACATTTAAATAGGCTTCTTTAGTAAAGCCAGCATCGCTAAAATCGGCTTGCTTGAGAATACTAACACCTTGTAAATTCACAGGTTGGTTAAACTGCGCTTCTCTAAAAGAAACATCTTGAGCGAAGGTTGCTTCGGCAAGGCATAACAACTGATGAAAAATGGCTTTTGTGAACTGTGCTTGATTGGCAAAGCGAACTTGACGAAAATCAGTACTTCCATGCCACTGCACGCGAGTGAATTTAGCTAATTGCTGAAAATTTGCTTGAGTAAAGTAAGCCGCGTCCTCAAAAGTGCTGTCTTGGAAATAAGTGCTTTCTTGAAATTCGGCTTCCTTAAAATTAGCCTTGTCAAAAAATATACTGCTTTGGAATTGGTTCTGCTGCCGAAAAATAGCATTAGCAAAGTTTACTGGACGGCTAAATCTTGTTTCTGTCCAATTCGTTTTTTTATTAAAAATGACACCACGAGCATCTACAATCTGAAGAAAAAATGTGTTGGGAAATTGCACGGTGCCATTAAAGAGAGTTTGTTCTAATGTTAAGGAACCACGGAATACACTGATTTCACTGGATGTGCTTGACTTAGCTAAAAGCGATCGACAGTCTCTGGAACTCTTTAAGCCGACAGCAAGAGACTGCAAGCAAACTCCCCGCAAACGTTCCAGTTGTTCTTGCTCGGATGGAGTGAAAATAGGGGCGATCGCTTGTGCGTACAAAGGAGTTCTTAAACCTAAATCGCTCCCAATAAAATCTCCTTGAACGATTGAGTGACTCAAATCTAAACCCAAAGGTTTTGTCCCAGTCTTCTGTAACTCTTTGCGTAATATCTGGTAGAAAGTATCTCGGAAGCTGGCATTCTCAGGTCGTAAATCTATCACCATCTTCCGTAAATCTACCATATAATTCCCTTCACGGACAATCGGTGTAGTTATTCGCTCTTGTAAGAGATCCGAACTTAGGACGATGCGTTCTAGTTGTGCAGGTGGCAGAGCCTGTGCAGTTACCGGAAGTAACAACAGTAACAAAACACATACACAAATCGGCCAGCAAATTTTCTGCAAGTAACTTAAGGAGATAAGAGGGTTATACCATTGAATTATTATCTTAATAAATTTGGTGTAGGCTGTTAAAGTGGCTAATTTTTCAGTATAAGTGCTTCAATCTCACTTTTCAGCATAGCTGGTTTAGACATCGCTGCGCGGCTTGAATGCTCGTACAGTAGACGGCGAAAGGGCAATTGGTAGTGTTCTGGGAACCTTCATGTGGGAATGTTTCCTTAATTGGTGCTTAAATCTTGATGGAGTGCTTGCTGCAATGACTGTACCAAGAAGTACAAATACTGAAGTATTTCTCACATACGTGACTCAGGTTTTAGTACCTCATACCATTTCACGAAAATTCTGATACAATTCACTCCCCCTGCTTCCCCTGCT
>JAQYWP010001271.1 GCA_029379285.1 Rhizonema sp. PD38 | reverse complement strand
ATGATTTCATTTTGAATGCCCTATCTGTCGCAAACATTTTTTGAATTGGTATTACTTTATTATCTACTTAGATCGGGCAGCAGGCTTAATCTGTGCTAAACATTTTACCAATCAAATTAATGAGCAAGGATTAGCTGTCGATCCCGAAACCGGAAAACCCATTCCGGCTACCATCAAAGTGGAAAGACAAGCAACTACACTCTTTACAGGAAGAACTGCTAAAGAAATTTGTATTCAACTGTTTGAGGAAACAAAACCTTGTCCAGTGAGCCGATTGGATCATGCGGCTTACTTGGGACGTGAGTTTATGCGAGCAGAATTGGCATTGGTGACAGGAAAAGACTACGTACAGGATTAAGCTTTTGTAAATAATATAAGCTTATACTATACTTTTTTTGAGCAACTTATCAATCCCCATATTGCTTTTTTCTAACTTTTTCAGCAAGCCCTAAGTAGATACAAATAAAGTTAACTAATTAAAAATCATCCCAACCTTCAACACTAGAGGACATGACGTAACTAGTTACACTTGCTTCAAAGAAGTTTGCCTTCGTATTTGCTTCTTTCTTAGTATCAGAGAAACGTTCCAAGTGAGCATAGGGGCTTTTCAAGTAAATAGCTTCGGGAAATAATGGATCTAAACCAATCGCCTTCAAGCGAGCATTTGCTAGATATTTTGTGTAGTGTTCTGTACTATTTGCTGTAATGCCAAGGATATTATCTCCGACAATATGCCCTGTCCACTTGCATTCATGCTCAACGGCGAGCGCAAACATTTCATAGATTTGTTCACGACTATGGGGGAAAACTTGCATCGCTTCTGGAATCAATTTTTGATACAGCCGTACATGGGAGAGTTCATCTCGGTTAATCATTCTAAAGATATCAGCACTCCCAGACATGAGCATCCGTGAGGATAGATTGTAGAAAAATATAAATCCGTTGTAGAAATACAATCCTTCCAACAAGTAATCTGCTAACAGTGATCCGAAATAATTCTCTGATGTCGGGTTATCAACATACTTTTGGTATAATCCAGCAATGAATTCGCATCGTTGTTTGAGAACGTGATCGCGCCGCCAAAAATCGTAGACATGTGTACGGCGCTCACTCGGAATTACCGTTTCAATGATGTATTGATAGGACTGATTGTGCATAGCCTCTTGCGAAATTTGTTCCGCCATGCACAATGCAATTTCGGGTGCGGTAACGCTGTTTTTGATGTGAGGCACATTACAGGTTTGTATCGAATCGAGAAACGTGAGGTAGCTGAGGATGCCATCAAAAGCACGTCGTTCCCCATGAGTGAGATTGACGTAATCTGTCACGTCTTGAGTAATATCAATCTTTTCGGGTATCCAAAAATTTTCCCGCATTTGCCGATATAGTCCTACTGCCCAGCTGTAGCGAACATCATTGAGTTGCATCAAGTTGGTGGTTTCACCAAACCAAATGGTGCGATGTCCGGTTTCATCATTGCCATTGGGATTAAAAACCGGATTAATTGGCATTACGGACGTAGTCTTTATTACTTTTTCTTGGCAGTAGGTCATGAGTGAAAAATTAATCTTGTAAAATGAAAAAAATATCAATTTGCACAAGCAACACATTGCTCGTTCGATTCAGTGAAACTATCTTTCTGCACAGTGCGAATATAGTAGATTGCTTTACAACCTAATTTCCAAGCCAGCATTATGGTTTCAAAATATCTTTAGCCGTGAGACAGCGCTCAGTTTCATCGGGGGAATAAACTCCAGCGTTCGGGTTAAACAGCAGTTCCATTAAAATTCCAGTGTCGATCCATTGTTGAATTGTAGCGATCGCTCTCACCACTTTTGTTGTGATCCATTGTCTTATTTTCGACATGAAACCATAAATTGTCACGAATGTAAGGCGGTGCGATTGGGACAGTACTTTTTTTTTTCGGGACTACACAAATCCAAGGCACAGCGAATCAAATTATCTTGAATTTCTCGTGTGGTAATACCAGAACGTAATCGAGTTGTAACTCCCGCTTCTAGGGCAATAGAATTTGCTTGAATTTGGCGACAAGCCCAATTAACCACTGTGCCAATCTTATTAATTTCTAACGGCGTCGTCGAACCATCACGACGAACAACACGGATATCCGTTGTGGAATCAAGTGAGGGAGTAGATGTAGCTTGCATACAGGAGACGTTGATAAATTGTAGAAAAAGTAATTGCCAGAATTGAAAACAATTATTAACTAGTACATGAGGCGCGGAAATAAATCTACCATTCAAAACTGCGCCTAAAGGCGTGCCACTCAGGCTTTTCTAACTTTCTAAGATGAATTTTTCATTTTGAATTTCGCGAGCGCGGTACTAGGTTTGGCAATTGTCATCAAACGCTGGTAACCCTAAAAGTTCGTTAGGTTTAAAAATTTCCAGAAAAATTGTCCAAGAGGCATTGCGAGCAAGTTTTGGTAAAAGATGAAACTTGCCCCAATTAATGACGCATGTCAGTATAGATCGACCGTTGAATTTTACGCAAGCAAATCACAGTTGTGTTAATATTCAAAGTAATCTCGGTTCTAGTGGGGAACAGCCGCTAGAGG
>JAQYWP010001270.1 GCA_029379285.1 Rhizonema sp. PD38 | reverse complement strand
ATGATAGATAAATTAGTAGTTGATGAACAAGTTTCTGACCATCTCC
Source organism: Rhizonema sp. PD38 (assembly GCA_029379285.1). Taxonomy (GTDB): domain Bacteria; phylum Cyanobacteriota; class Cyanobacteriia; order Cyanobacteriales; family Nostocaceae; genus Rhizonema. Next base: position 2,534 of record JAQYWP010001270.1, on the reverse strand, counting down.
GTAACACATTTGGACAAGATTATGAAGTAACTATAGAATTCTCAGAACGACTTGGAACAAATAATCCTTCTGTATCTAAATGGAAAAAAAAGCGTGATTATTTTGATGCACAAAAATCCAATTATACATTGGGTAGAGATATTCTGTTACCATTAGAACAATCAGATATGAGTTGTCTAAGAAAACTGACTCAAGAATTAATGCCTGATCATGTATTAGGAAGAAGATTTATTAATAAGATTAAGATAGAAGAAGCTATGAAAATATTATATTATACTGGTATTCCTTTTGCACTCTGGGTAAGGGAAGATATTTTAGAAGTTAATTTTGAGAAAGAATTAGAGGAAATATGTGAAGCAAGTTTTTTAAACACTTTATCTAGCATTGTAAAAAATCAACGTCTTGATGCTAGAATTCAGGATAGTCATATAGGAAATTATCTATCATTACTTTGGGATATTAATAATATACGTCCAGCAACCCATAAATTATCAATGTCTTAACTATGAACGACTGGGAAATATTCAAAGGAAATGATACAGAACCCCATGATAATATCACTAACTTGCCAGATCCACCTAGTTGGCGACCTTTTGGGAAAGACAGTAAACCAGGGGAAAGTAGGCGTAAAAAAAGGGGAGAAACTTTTCGAGTTCGAGAAGAAGAAATTAAAATGATAAATGCTGCCCTTTATCTGCGAAGACCATTATTGATAACTGGTAAACCTGGTACGGGGAAATCGTCTCTTGCTTATGCTGTTGCTAGAGAACTCAAGCTAGGAGAAGTTCTTTACTGGCCAATTACAACTCGCACTACCCTGAAAGATGGTCTTTTCAACTATGATGCAATATCTAGACTGCAAGAAGCCCAGCAACAAGAAAAAACTGATTTTTCAAAACTAACATTAGAAGAACGTAAAGCGCAACTGAAAATCATTGAAAAATATATTACCTTGGGAGCATTAGGAACTGCTTTTTTACCTTCTACAAACAAAAAAACCCGTATTCTTTTAATTGATGAAATAGACAAAAGTGATATTGATTTACCTAATGATTTATTGAGTCTTTTTGAGGAAGGACGTTTTGAAATTCCTGAATTAGTGAGAATTAAGGAAGAAGTAGAAACGGTGGAAGTACGTACAGCCTATAGTGATGAAACAGAAGAAATAACTAAAGGAGATATTAGTACACCAATAAAAGATGGGCGTGTTACCTGTACAGATTTTCCTTTTGTTATTTTAACCAGTAACGGCGAACGTGATTTTCCTGCACCATTTTTACGCCGTTGTTTGCGTTTAACTATGAAATTGCCAAACAAAGAGGAACTAGTAAAAATTGTATCGGCTCATTTAGGTGAAGAAACCGCTAAGAGTAAAGATATAGACAAATTGATTCAAAGCTTTGTTAACAAACAGAGTACAGAAACATTAGCTACAGATCAGCTACTTAATGCTATTTTTATGGTAGTAAACGGGGGTCTTGGTACTCAAGATGTTTTGATTGAGCGACTTCTTCAAGATTTAGGGGCTGTTGCTGAAGATGAATAAGTCAGCTTCTAATTCAATGATTAAACGTTTAATTGACCGATTATTTCTAAGTAAATTACTAGAAATAAACCAAGTAGATTCGAGTGGAATACTGCACAGTTTAGCATTGAATGATGAAGATATTGCTGATAGTATCTGGTTGGCTTTGCAAATGGGAGTTGTTGATATACCACCAAAATCAATGACATCAGAGCAAGAAACAAATAATAAGATAATTGACGATCAAGTAGTAGAAAGTATTCATACTTCTCCTCAAAAAGACGTTGTTAATGTTTATACACAAGACCAGAAAAATAATTTAATTAATCAAAAGCAAGAACAAACAACCCCCACAGCAGGATTCCCATTTCAAGTACCCGCAGCCCCCACTATTCAAAACTCCCTCGAAATTGGTCGGGCAATGCGTCCCCTCAAGCGTAAATTCCCTTCCACCACCAAAGTTATTTTAGATGAAGAAGCAACCGTTACCCGCATTATTGAGCGAAATATTTGGTTGCCTGTTACTAAACCAAAACCGGAAAGGTGGCTAGATTTAGAATTAGTAGTTGAAGAATCCCGTTCCTCTTTTATTTGGCAGGAAATGATAGATGAATTCCAAAAGATTCTCGAAAATCATGGTGCATTTGCTAGTGTACGGGTGTGGACTATTAAATCTCAATCTCAGCAACAAGATAATAGCAAAAGTTCTAATTTAATTCTTACCCGTCGCAGAAAACAAAGTAACCTAGAACAACGTCAGCACAAGCACCGAGAATTAATTCATCCTAATAAACGAGGTTTAACTTTACTTATTAGTGATTGTGTATCACCCCTTTGGCATAATCAAACTATTTATGAGTGGTTAAAAGATTGGTCAGAAGGTCAACCTACTGCTATTGTACAATTATTTCCAGAACGATTATGGGAAAGTACCCAATTATCATTAGGACGTAAACTGTTTGCTAACGCATTAAATCCTGGTGCTACTAATCCTAAATTAGTTTTATTT
>JAQYWP010001269.1 GCA_029379285.1 Rhizonema sp. PD38 | reverse complement strand
TCCTAACTCCTAACTCCTAACTCATTACTCATTACTCATTACTCATTACTCATTTTCACTCTCTACCTGATCGCCTCGTTCCAGTTCCCAGAGGATTTGATTGCCTTCTCGTCGTACCCGTGACACGATCCAGTTTCGCCAGCGCCACTCGTCACCCCGACTGGTAACGGCACTTGCGTGGACATCCATGAGATCTGCCAGTTCGGAACTAGTGATTAAGTAGCCTTTTTCGGCAATTTCGTCAGCTATGCGGAGGGTTTCAACTAAGTTCCGGAGTTGCCCCACCCTCATCTCGCGTGGGATTTCTTCATTTGTAGCGGTAGTTGTAGGTGCAGTCTGTTGATCCATAGTAGTTATGTCTGTTGCAATACTAATTTCGTGTATCTTTTTGTTAATTATTGCAATATTTTTGTCAGAATCGGATATTTCTGATACATTTGACTCGCTTTTTTGCTGTGAAGATTGCGAAGAATGAGAGAATGCTACTTGTTCTAAGGATGGGGTACTACCAGTGGCAAAAGCACGGGCGATCACATCACACCGTTCGTTACCTACATTACCAGCATGACCCCGAACGTGCTGCCATTTGACCTGTTGAGTGTTGAGTCCATCCAAAGTTTCCAACAAATCTTGGTTAAGAACAGGTTTTCCATCTGCCTTTTTCCAACCTTTCTTTTTCCAACCCTTCACCCACTTAGTCACGCAGTTAATTAGATATTCACTGTCAGTGTGGAGAATGATTGGTTCGGTTTGTTTTGATATTTGTAGGAATTCGAGGGCAGAGATCGCCGCTTGCATCTCCATCTTATTATTAGTAGTATGGGCAGATGCGTCGCCCATTTCGTGAATTGAACCATCGCTGAAATAGACGACGACACCCCAACCGCCAGGCCCAGGGTTGCCAGTGCAAGCGCCATCAGTGTATATGCTTTGAATTGTGCGTTGGGTAGACATAGTAAAAATATGAAACCGCAAAGAAGAGGCAGAGCGTTAGTCTGATTTTCAAAGTTCAAGCAACTGCTGCACAGAGAACGCGAAAAAGATTGGTTGCACAACAGACAAAATATTAAGGTTAGCACAATAGTCGTCACCGTTTGTGCGATCTTGATGTAGTTTTATCGTTTGGGAATCATTGTAATTGGCTTAAGACGAATTGTCAGCCAGTACATTATCTTGTAAATATCAAAAATTGTGTTCCTTTAGCTTTAATTCTGGCAAATGTCCAGTAATTCTTGATAGTATTGCTCGGATTCCTCGGGTAAATGTGCAGTCATCTGTAAGGTATGCAGACGCGGACTTAACTTAAAAGCTTGGGTGATGTCTATCCGACTCAAAAAATCTAAATCGTGGGAAATCACCCAAAGCGCACCTTGGTACTCATTAATACCTTCCACCATTTGATCAACAGTCTCAATATCCAAATTATTAGTTGGTTCATCGAAAATCAGCAAATCAATTTCCGAAATACTGATGATCGCGATCGCTAACCTTGCCAACTCACCTCCACTTAACACTGATGCAAGTTTGTTCACCTCATCATTTTTAAATAGGAAGTGCCCCAACTGCTGCCGCAATAGTTGATAACTGAGATTGGGATTAGCCGCTTGGATATTTTGCAAAATTGTTTGCTCTCTATTCACCAGTTCGTAGGTTTGATCCAGGTACACAGCTTTCAATCCCTTCGCCAACACAAAATGTCTTTTTAGAGACAATCAGTTGAAAGCTGTTGACGGTTCACTGTTGACAGTCAACCGTTAACCTTTAACAGTCAACATTGAAATTACTATGCTACCTTCTGTATTTAAAACTTGCGTTCCCAGAGAAGAAATCTTAGCAGGAGAACTTTCCCTTGATTTATTTGCGGCTAAGTTACGACTAGTCGTGGAGGGGAAAGCACCTCATGTATATCAAGATCCCACAACGTTTTTTATCAATACATTTGCCACTGACGGCTTAAAGACTTTGATTGCAGAAGTATTTGGGCGTTTGGTGGGTGCATCGGTAGGTTCCCCCATTATCCGTTTGGAAACCAGTTTTGGTGGCGGTAAAACTCACGACGAAATTGCTTTATTGCATATTGCTAAGACAGGTAAAACTATATCAGGGTTAGAACGTTTTGTCAATCTAAATTTAATTCCAGAACGCCCAATTCAAGTAGCAGCGATCGCCTGTCAATATCTCGATCCGATAAATGGGGTTTATCATCCAGACACGGGTATTACCACTTACACATTATGGGGTGAAATTGCTTATCAAATTGGTGGCATTACAGGCTATAGCTTGCTGAAGGGTTCTGACGAACAGCGAGTCAGCCCTGGTACTGTCGTGTTAGAAAGGATAATTCAAGGAGAACCCACTGTAATTATTCTTGATGAAATTGCCAGACACCTGCGTGCAGCCAAAGCTACCTTAGTGGGGAAGAGCAATTTAGCCGAACAAGTTGTTGCCTTTTTGTTTTCTTTAATGGACTTGGCGGCTGCAAGCAATAGCTTGGTATTTGTCTATACGCTTGCATCTTCTAGCGACCAGGGCTATTTCATTCTCAGAAGTAGCGATTGATGATATAGTTTGGGGTTGACCA
>JAQYWP010001268.1 GCA_029379285.1 Rhizonema sp. PD38 | reverse complement strand
AGCGTCAGCGGTAGCGTTAGCGACGTTAGCGCAGCGTTAGCGAGGCACGAGCGTCAGGAGCGGTAGCGAGGAACGAGCGTCGGAACGAGCGTCACCCGAAGGGCGTTGGGGTGCCCCCCGTTGTAGCAAGTGGCGTCCCCGATATGAATACCGGATGAGTGTCAATTCCAATAATATCCTTGACACTCATCCAAAGGGGCTTCCAGACATCCCGATCTCTTTAGGTGAATAACTCAAAATGCACTCGCCCCGCATAACACTTTGGAGAAAAGGCGGATATTAAAGATAAGACTCACTCTAATCTTGTCTCGCTCCTTGCATAACCAGGAGCGAGCGCTTAAATTAATATAGCAGTTACTTGCTTAAGAACCAAGGGCGTATTTTTTCAAATCGTCTAAGGTGACAACTTCCAAAGCTCTGGGATGAGTTGCTGAGAGGATAACTGGTGGGGCTACCCCAGCATCAAAGGCTTCAAGCCAGCGAGAAGCACATAAACACCAGCGATCACCTGCTTTCAACCCAGGAAATTGAGCATCAGGTACAGGCGTGCTGAGATCATTTCCCTGTGATTTGGTAAACTCAAGAAATTCAGGTGTCATTTGGGCGCAAATAACGTGCGAGCCAAAATCCTGACCCCCTGTACGACATAAACCGTCACGGTAGAACCCAGTCAGGGGAGAAGTGCAACAAATTTCCAGTTTTCCGCCTATTACGTTGTTTGCTTCTGTCATGGTCAATTCCTTATGGTTTTATTTCCTGTAAAATGAGTTAACGCGTTTAGTGACAACTTTGCATGAGTTGCAGATTGATATGTTATCCTCAAGGCGATCGCAACCTAAATCATTATATTTCTGGAAACAATACTAATGTAGTGAGAAAAATTTGTCAGTTAAGTAGGGTTGAAAAAGATGAGTCCATGTGACGATGCACTAGCTTCAGCTAGTGATAGTGGTTTTTTAGCTAAATTTTCAGGAATCGTGTATAACTTAACACAGTTTAAGCAATATGAGAGTGAGGTTAAAGCGCCTAGAGGTTGGAACAAGGAAGATGCAGCTCACGAAGTCATCTGCGATCGCCACCTCAAAAATGAAAGCACAGGGGGAAATATTGGAAATGTTTGGTGGTTGGGCTGCATTAGGTGCCAGTGCAACAAATATTGTATTATTGCTCTATTATATTGTAGAGATATGTCTTCCACTAACAGACATTTATCGGCTGGACACAAGCTATGACAAAGTAAAAGCTTTGTTGTGATGGTGAGGCGTGAAGACAGTTAGAACGTCTTTAATCATAAGTCCTTTGACTAAGGACAAGCAAAACTGTACTCGCATCCTGATTCAAATACCCGCACTTATACGTGGGAAAATAATGACAAATTACGAATTATGTTGCTCCTTATAAGTAGGTATGTATAAAGGTACGTCTTTGTGGTAAATTTAAATTCACCGGCAAACGAACTAAGTATTCTGCCTAACTATACTATCCGTGAAAGTCAAAAAGCCAAGAATTTGCACCTCAAAGTATCTATCGAAAAAGGTATAGAGGTCATTGTTCCTAAAGGTTTTGACCAGAGTTGCATTCCTAGCATTATACAAAGGAAACAGGTTTGGTTAGAAGCAGCAGTTAAAAAGATTGAGCAGTGGCGACCGTTATTTGCACCTACGGCATCCTGCCCTCTACCAGACTTCATAGAACTTCCAGCGATTAAAGAAGATTGGGTAGTTGAGTATCATCACACCTCGGCATCTAAGGTAGCGATCACTGAGAAACCGGATAGTCAGCTCATAGTCTATGGTAATGTTAACGATGTAGATACCTGTAAACTAGCTCTCCGGCATTGGATTTCTCAAAAAGCTCACAATCATCTCGTTCCTTGGCTCAAAGAAGTCAGTCAACTCAGTCATCTTCCCTTTGGCAAAACTTTAGTTAAGGGGCAAAAGACTCGTTGGGCCAGTTGTTCTGGATATAAGACAATCAGCCTCAATTACAAGCTTCTCTTCATACCAGATCGTCTTGTACATTACGTTTTTATTCATGAATTGTGCCACACCGTACATATGAATCATTCATCCAAATTCTGGGATTTAGTCAATGAAAAGGAAGCTAATTACAAACAACTAGATCATGAACTTCGAGAAGCTTGGCGGACTATACCTCTGTGGGTTGAACTACAATCGTAATTCACCAAAAATTTTTGCCTAAACTCACTCGTCAGGCAGGGGAAATACATCTTGTCAACAAGAAGCACTCAATGTCAATAAGCTTCAAGTTAATCGCATTAATACTCGCTTATTGATCAATATGCTTCAGTTAAAGTCAATCGCTAGAAATTGTGGTAAGGACGCGCTGTTTCGAGACGCGACAAAGCTCATCCGGGAATATCATCTCTGCGCGTCAGGAAATGATATTCCCGAATGCGATTGATAAGCATATTTATTTAAAAAGGTGTTCAATATGTTGCCAAAAAATCAATACCCGTGCCGTTTATTCCAATACCGTTCAGTTAAGGCATTTATTCATTGAGGCAGGCAGGGGAGGAAAGAGTTGACGAACAATTAGTTCAAAGCCCAAGAACTGCTTC
>JAQYWP010000251.1 GCA_029379285.1 Rhizonema sp. PD38 | reverse complement strand
GATTCAGTTTATTATTGCATGTCCGATTTCTGGATCTTATTTAATCCTCATTCCTAAGATGAATCATCCAATTAATTATGGAGGCTATTGAATGAAAATTCCTAAAACTTTTAATATGTTGATAATTACAGTCCTGTCCTTGGCGGTTGCGGTTCTGGCAACGTTGACTATTTCAAGCGTAAGTCTGTCACGGGCAGTGGCGCTGGATTGGAGATCTGCACAGGTATGTACAAATGCAACCTTAACAGGCTCTTATGCTTACGAAATTATCGGTCTTGATGGCACTGAAGCTCCCTTCCTTCCTTTTGCTGCGGTAAGACTAGTCCAATTTAATGGCTTGGGTAATTTGCAGGGGAGTGGCTTCCTGTGATTTGAACCATAGCGTGACCAAATTTTGAACCATAACGTGACAAAAGGTTTGTAACTTAAAGCAAAAAGTGGCAGTTTTTAAAGCATAAAGTGGCAGCAGTGGAGAACCCATGTTGATACAGGGTAAAATGACATTTACTATTCAAGATTGCGTCTTACCTGTTTTAAAACCTCAATGACCTCAGGGTGCCACAATGAAGAGGGATTCCGCATAAATTTTCGCAGATTTTTAGCAGTGGGAGTAATGCCTTGTGCATGAAGCACTGGAGCTAGTTGCCTGACTTCTCGACAACCTTGCTGAATTGCTAGTTTATGAAGAAATTTTCGGTAATCTTTGTAGCGCAAAGAAATAGCATGGCACAAAGTAGGACAATAGTGGTAAAAAGTTGCCAAACCAATCCCAGTCCGGAGAGCTATTTTTCTCAGAGAAGGTGGTGGAGACTCATCGCCAAAAAGAGACAATTCGAGTAAATTGCGGATCTGCGAGTGCCTTAACTGTTGCTGATATTCAATATATCTAGCACTAACAGATGCTGATATAGATTTTGAAATGGCGGTTAAACTGCTATAAGTTGTGAAACCTAAGCGAACAGCTAACTCCGTTAAGGAAGGAGGTGGTTCCTCTTCTAAAGCTAGTTGCATCGCTTGAATAACTTGTTCGTGCTTGGGAGTACTTTTAGAAGTAACTAAAGCGAGTTGTGTTAATTTTATTTGCTCATTAGCAGATAAAGAAGCTAGTTTATTAGGAGAAAGAGGTATTAGTTTAAGCTGAAGAAAATTGACAAGAGTCGTTTCCAATATGTAACAAATTTTTAGTAGTTTATCCAAATTGGGGATGATTACACCTGAATACCAATGAAGGATTTCATGTCTCGATAGTCCCAGCCAACGACCAAAAGCAGAAACATTGCCCTGAGTATATTGATGTACATAAGCCTTGAGCATTGTTTTAATAGTCTCTCTCGAAGGTGGATTGGAAAACTCAGGAGCTAATCGAATTAATTCTCCTAAAGTCTGAACTATCCAAATTTCTTGTTGTTGATTGACTGTCTCCTCAAACAAGCTCTTGTGTTGGTCGTTCATTTTAGGATTAATTCCTAACCAGCCACCACACTTTAAGCAAAATCCAGGTCGCGAGTTGCGCCATAGAGGTAAAAATTCTTGTTCACAGTGGGGACATTTAGATTCTAAAAATTGAAGATGATTTGGACAAATTTTGACAGCTTTCAAAGCCCACAGTAGAGGTGAATAAATGACCTGTTTATTATTCAACCACTCCTGATAGCAATAAGGACACCAAGCATGAAAATGCTTAAGCAACCCTAAAACTGGAAAAACTTGTGCCCAAGGTAGCATTGTTAAAAACTGTAAGTTAGTACGTTTTGTAAGTGCTTCGAGAGCTGTAACAAGTTGTTTGGCTCCAATTTGAGTTCCGTTTAAAGCTTTTACAGAAGCTTGTCCATACAAAGCTACTATGCTTGAAGACTTTGAAGAGTTGGTAGCATCGCCATGTCTGACTAATGGTCTTACCTCTCTAGCTAATAAAGTTCCGCTTGGTACACTGTGAGCTTCGGCTAGACGAGCAACATAACTAGTCAGACTCTCAACATAACTTGTGCCTATACCAATCGGTTCTAGATGAAACAAACGACTAGGACTGGGAATAAATTGTGTCTCTTGAATCCATAATTCATCGTTAAGCGCTATGTTAGGTATCATCTGTATTTACCCCTACAGCGTCTCGTTTGGGTTTTCTTTGTCCAACACGACCTTTTCTTGCGACTCGCATTTTTGTGGCGTGTTCTGTTAAATGTTGCCGCTCAATAAAACTTTTTTCTTCTTGAAAGCGTCTAAATCCCTGTTCTGCTTCTTCCTTAATTTTGTTGATACGGGATGCAGAAAAAGCACCTACTTTAAGATGTTTAATATTGAGAGTACGGGCTTCTTCTGCTAAAGCGACCCTCAGAGAGCGAGTCAACCAATTCTTCAAGAGTCCCACACAGCCAAGTGAGCCTGAAAAAAGATACTCGTAGTGTTGTTCTAATTTTGGTTCTTGTGCAAGGGGAATATGGTGTTGAAAGGTTCTAATAACTCTGAGAAATTCAGTAATATCTTCTGGGTTATCAGCTTGATAAGGTGAGAGGTGGATATCCTCGCTACGTCGTCCTACCTGTCCATTCAGAGTAGGACAGTTAAGCAGTTCATAAGTACCAAATAGGATATGCACTGTACCAGTAAGATTAGCGATGGACTTAATCCAGTTCATTTGCTGCAACATTTGGTGTCCACCAGCCATCATCAATAGATGCTGCGCCTCGTCTACAGTAAAAGCTTTGAGCTGACGGTGACGAAATACTTTTTCCATTGCTCGGCGTAATGCAAATGCATCTTGGCGATAAGTCCGATTTAGCAAGCCCAAATCATTTCCCTCATCTCCAGTAAATCCATAATCAACTTTGTATTCAATCAATACTTCATTGAGAGCTTCTAGGACACGAGTGTAATAATCCTTATAACTGAACTTCCCACCAGATGCAGGAATAGCTTCAATACCTGCAACAGCAATTTGACCAGGGTTTTTGCGTAATGAAGGGAGAAATTCAGAGAGGAGCATCTTTTCAAGACGCAGGCGTAATGTTGTTTTTCCTACGCCAGTCACACCAAAAACTAAAAAGACTAATGTGTCGGCTGGCTCAAGAATATTAATTAACAAAACATCCAAAGCTTCTTTGAGTCGTTTATGGGGAATAGTGATACTTTTGAAGTAATTAGTCTTGGTTTCGTTCGACTGTAAGAGGAGTTCTTCTGGAAAAGAGCGTGTCCGTGTTCTCACCATAAATCCGACCTACTGTAAGCTTCTATTTCGTTGAAATCTACTGAGTTGGTTGCTGACACTTTTACGGTTTTATTATCTTCAGATGGCTTTCCATTATTTTTCTCTAAACTATTCAAAAAATTCTGAGAATTTTCTTGAGTTAACTTTCCCTCAATCAAAGCGCAGACATCAGTATGTGCTAAATCGTGCAAGCGTTGTATTAATAAAGCTTCTTGTGCTTCAATTCCTTCTAAATAAGTAGCTTTTTCTTTAGCAGAGAGAGTAACCCTTTGAGCATGTTTTTGCCTTTTTCGACGTAATTGGGTACTCGCTATGTTCACTTCTCGCTCCGAACGATTTTGGAAGGATTTGTAATATTCAGATATACAGCGCACCCAATGACCTTTAACATAAGCATAAGCAGTTCCTACGTCAAAAGGGTCGTAGCGAATCGGTACATTAGTTCCTTCAATTTCTGGTCTTAGGAACGAATCATCAGTTGACCAATAGTAGAGATAATTAATTTTCACGCCTCTACTTGGTTGAACTTTTGCTGTTCCCTTAGATGTAGATGGCAAAGTAAAAATTTTGAAGTTCTCATCATAAGCAATTCTTTGTTGAGGGCGAGAACCACTCAGAGTTAAACCATCAGTAAAAGCTTGACGTGGGCTTTGTCCTAGTACTGGATGTTCTTGACAATCAGAAAATTCGTAACAATAAGAAGAAAAGTGTTCATATAATTCATCTAATGTCCAGACTGCAAGATTTTTGGGATTATTGACGTGGGTAATTTGACGAACATTCTTAGTAATTTGGGTATTGCCTCTCAAATTATAGAAAAATTCTGTATTTGTCGTCCCAAACATCCGTTCAATAATTGAGCCAAACCTCGCTTTCGCTTTTGGACGCTGCTTTTTAGTGCATCCAAAAGCAGCTAGCAATGTTTCAAAGTAAATGCTACCAAATTCTGGTCCACCGTCTACAACTATTGTTTCCGGTAAGCGCTGAAAGCGCTGTACACAGATTCTCAATACCATCATGCAACAACGATAGCTCGGTTCGTCAAACGTTAGATAAACAGCGAGAATACGTCGGCTGTAGGCATCGATTAAAAGAGTGGTCCAAGGTCTACCAAGAGAATGCCCTGTCCGAGAACACACTAGCTCAATATCCAGTTGAGTATGGTCGATATGAGCTATCTCAAATGGACGGTCGCCATGACGTGGAGTAGTTAATTTCAATTCCCAATAGAATAAGGAGTGTTGATAGGCGGCTCTCGCTCCCTTCCTTTTTTTAATCTGTCGATAACCAGAACGGTGTTTAATTCTAGCACAAAATGTCGCATAGCTAGGAAGTTTATCAGTTAGACTCGCTTTCTCCCATTCTCTTGCTAGGATTCCGTAAACCGCTAACTTTCCCTTTTGTTGAAAAGTCTCGTAGTGATCTTCTATAATTTTGTCAATAAAGTTTTGAGCAGATTCTGATATTCTAGGTAAGCGATTGCCTCTAGCATTATAGTTGTTTAAAAGTCCAATATAACCGCAGTTATATGTAATTTGAGCGGCTTTGAACTTAGCTTTCCATCTATAAATAGTACGTAATGCTACAGTTTCGTTATCCCTTGGACAGCCATTGAGATAAGGTTCTATCACTTGATATTTTTGGTTGGCTCGTGCTAATTCTTCAGGACTAGCTCTGAGAAAAATCTCCATTCCCTTTGGCGTGACTCTTAATTGATTGTGAGCAGGAGACACTCCTGTAATCAGGCCGAAATCCAAGACCTCTACAGCCATATCCTTGGGCTGAGACTTCACCATTTGACTATAAGCTACTGCAGTTTCTTGGGTCTGAAAAAGATGTACTCTTTCTGGTTCTGCTAAGGGAGTTGCGCTCAAGTCTATGTAAATTTTTTGAGTAGCTATCAAAGCATTTATGTCGTCAGCATTAGCATGTTTATCATCCAGAAGTTGCCAATAAGTTATGCCAGGATTTAAACTGACTAAGGCTACTAAATTATTGGCTATTTCTGGATTAATTTCGTAACTGCTATCGTTATAAGCTTTGAGAAATAGCCGATTTCTGTATCTAATCCAATCAATTTCTGTGTCTAAACGGATTCGGTAGTATAAACCTAATTTTTCAGCTGAGGCAACTGCTGGTAGGTTACGCCATTGCCCATCTTCTGTACGGATATAGCGCTGCGGTTGTAATCGTGCTAATTTCTCTAATCTTGTTTCTGGTTTCCACTCTTCAAAACCGGCGCTCTTGTTCCGAATTACAAAAAAGTCCGGTATATGCGAAGCTTTCACTATTTGCCCATTATTTGATAAAAATTCTAGAGTTATTTGATAAGGTTGGTCGTAGTATTCCAGGACATCTGCATCCTCTTCATACTCTTCTACACCTGGTAATTCGACTTTATGCGACTCGAATTGGATAGTTTTTGCCATTTTCCGACTGGCGTAGTCACCTCTAACATTAATCCCGCTACTCTTCACTCGCCGGATTGGTTGAGACTCGCGGATTTGGGAGATGACTTGCCGAGCTGCTTGTGGCAAATTCACGTTGTGACACCAATCATTGAACTCTTGGTCACTCAACATACTGACTCCCCAAGCCTTCAAAGCATGCAACAGGCTCATACCACAAATTTTAGCTTTCGCTAATTCAATTTCTGGCTTCGATACAAATATTTACCATTACTGTTTCAACTGACTGCTGCCACTTTATGCTTTTAAAACTGCCACTTTTTGCTTTAAGTTACACTTTTCCTTATACTCAGCCCAACGATTTGGTGATGCAGTCAAGATTTTACAGCAACAGAACGCAACTTACGCGGCCAGTGGAGATAAGCTACGGCAAGCGATGACCTTGAGCAATCTGTCTTTAGCTTATCAAGAACTTGGTGATTGGACGAAGGCACAAAAAGTGATCGCCCAAAGTCTTCTGTTATTACAAAATTTAAATAACTCAAAACAGCGTGCCCAAATCCAAGCCCAAACCCTCGATATTCAAGGGCGCTGGCAATTAGCAAGGGGACAAACTGAAAATGCGCTCAATTCTTGGCAACAAGCCGCTGATATTTATACGCAAATAGGCGAAAAGGATAAATTCACCCGAAATCGCATTAACTCGGCTCAAGCAAAGCAAGTTTTGGGGCTATACCCTCAAGCAAGAAAGATTCTTACTGAAGTTCAACAAAGCCTCACAAGTCAACAAGACTCACTTTTGAAAGCCACAGGATTGCGTAGTCTTGGCGATGTCTTGCGAGTCGTTGGTGATTTAGATGAATCAAGGCGGGTGTTGAAACAGAGTTTCAAAGTGGCTTCATCGATGAGAGCAAATCAAGAAATCACTGAAGCTCTACTTAGTCTAGCCAATATAGCCCGTGTCCAAGGAGACACTCAAGCTACAAGAGATATTTATCAACAAGCTGCTGCCATATCCGTTCCACCAAGCACGCGTATTCAGCTGCTGTTGAATCAATTTAGCTTTCTTTTAGAAACAAAGCAATGGAATGCTGCGGTTGCGTTATCGCCCCAAATTCAATCAGAAATTAGCAAGTTGCCTCCAAGTCGGATGGCAGTGTACGCTCGAATTAACTTTGCCCAAAGTTTAGTAAAACTGAAACAGAATTATACCACAAACACGAACTCATGGCTAGATATTGCCCAACTTTTAGCAAAAGCCGTTGAACAGGCGCAAACTTTAGAAGACTTGCGAGCAGAATCTTATGCCAAAGGTACTCTCGGCTGGTTGTACGAACAAACTGGACAATTCGCCGATGCCAAAAACCTGACAGAGAAAGCTTTATTCATAGCGCAGAGTATTGAAGCGTCGGACATTGGTTATCAATGGGAATGGCAGTTGGGACGTTTACTTAAAACTAAAGGAGACACAAAGCAAGCAATTTCATACTATTCCCAAGCTATCAAAACCCTCCAATACCTACGTAGTGATTTAGTCGCTATCAATCCAGAAATTCAGTTTTCCTTTCGGGAAAATGTAGAACCGGTGTATCGAGAGTTAGTCGAATTGCTGTTGCAAGCTGGAGGCAATACTGAATTACCACAAGACTTTCTCAAGCAAGCTCGGAATGTGATTGAATCTTTACAACTAGTAGAACTAGACAACTTCTTTCGCCAAGCTTGTTTAACTGCCAAGGTTTCGATTGACCAAGTTGCCGAACAAGACCAGACAGCAGCAGTTATCTATCCGATTATTTTACCAGATCGCTTAGAGGTTATTCTCAAGTTGCCAGGGGAGAAGAATCTCAAGCACTACGTTACTAATATAGCTAAGCTTGAAGTGGAAAGCACGTTATCGCAATTGCTTGAAAACATCACCCAACCCCAGACGCTACGAATAATTCAATCTTTGTCCGGGCGGGTGTATGATTGGTTAATTCGACCTGCTGAGGCAGACTTAGCTAAAATAAGAGTGAAAACCTTGGTGTTTGTGTTGGATGGTGCATTGCGGAATGTACCGATGGCATCACTTTACGACGGTAAACAGTATCTGCTGGAAAAGTATGCGATCGCCCTCTCCCCCGGTTTACAGCTATTCAACGCCAAACCCTTACCAAGAAAACGATTGCAGGCGCTAACAGCTGGACTAAGTCAGGCACGTTTAGGATTTTCAGCATTACCCAACGTAGAACGCGAGTTAAAACAGATTCAGTCACAAGTAGGAACGAAGGTGCTTCTCAACGAGCAGTTTACCTCGCAGACGCTCGAAAAACAAGTGCGATCGCTGCCTTTTAAGGTAATTCACTTGGCAACCCACGGACAGTTTAGTTCTAACGCCGACAAGACGTTTATTCTTTCTTGGGATAAGCAGATTAAGGTGAACGAGTTGAGTGAGTTTTTGCGCTCTAGAGAGGAAAACAGACCAGAAGCAGTGGAATTGCTAGTTTTGAGTGCTTGTCAGACAGCAAACGGGGATAATCGAGCGGCTTTAGGATTAGCTGGGGTAGCTGTCAAAGCAGGCGCACGCAGTACCCTTGCTTCCTTGTGGAATGTAGATGATGAGTCTACAGCTGTACTCATGAGCCAGTTTTACCAAGAATTAGCCAAAACGCCCACTGTAACTAAAGCTGAAGCACTTCGTCACGCTCAACTTACTTTGTTACAAAATCCTAGTTATAAGCGTCCCAGGTTTTGGGCACCCTACGTTCTTGTGGGAAATTGGCTGTAGTACTGATAAAACTTAACCAGTAATTTGCCGGAGATATCCGGACTAAGCGGTATAAATATCGAAAGATAGTATAAAGCAATTATGGGGTCTAGCCGGGATACGTGCATTCAGGGGACACGATGCCAAGTTATGTTAAAAAAGTTGCTTTAAATTTTATGCTGTGATATTAAAGAAAAATCAAACTGATAATTTTAAGACGGTTTTGGCTGAAAAACCTCAGACATATCAGAAGCGTGCGATCGTCATCGGAGTCTAAATGCAATCACCGAAAGAACTCAAACAACGATTATTAGGCGTGTTTTGGCTCTTTCATTGGATGCTCTTGTCGGTTAAGTTAAAATAAAAGCCCCAATCTCATCTAATGTCTGCGGTATAATATTTAGGTCTTCCGCGCAATTTGAAATGCAGCTAAGTTAAACAGGTGAATTTCGCCCTTAAATTGCTGTTTGATCGCAGTTCTCAATCCCGAAAATAGATTTACTCTCACTTGCGACTCTAAGGCAACGTATTGTGAACCGCTACTCAAATAATCGAGATACCGATCAACGCTATAGGTTTGTTCGCAAGGGAAGATTTCTGTGGAGGGAGGCTCAAACAATCCTGAATCCCCGACAGGTTTTCCCAAGCCTGCGGCAATTTCAGCTTGTTTCAGTAGACCTTCGTACTCAGGTGCGATCGCGGGCGCTATCGCTTGATAAACCTGATTCAAGACTTGATGAACTTCATGACTTGGCTCAAGCGTCAGGTTCCAAAGTAAAACGAGAGAACCATCCTCTCGTAACGTCTGTGATGCTTTCACATATTTGATGCCGGATGATATCCAGTGCCAAGCATTTGCTGCTAGTACAATTTCATACGCTTGTGGTTGAACTTGCCACTCCTCGAAGGATTCCTGAAAGAGTTGAACCTTTGGAAATGCTGTAAGACGACGTGCTGCAACTTGGCAGAAATCTCGATTCGGTTCTACCGCATCGATTGCACATCCCAACTGAGCAAAGTTAATCGTCGCAATTCCTGATCCGCATCCGACTTCGAGAATGGTTGAGTCAGGGGAAAGGTGAGCGGCTTCAATCGCTCGCTGTATTAGTGCTTCAGGATAGCGGGGTCTGCCTCGATCATAAGCTTCCACAACTGGCGTGTACCAAACCTTCCGTTGCTCTAAGTCTCGATTTGAATACTCATTAAATATTTTGACCGAATCTGCCATGATTTTTACCCGTGCAAGTCATTTTCAAGCTTAACTCTCTTGTCGCATCTCATACCAAATAGGGGCAAATTGGTAAAGCTTGAAAGTAGGTTGTGTAGTCGGGTAGGGCAGAAGCATTGCTGCTTCTTTCCCCCCTCAGAACCGGACTTAC
>JAQYWP010000250.1 GCA_029379285.1 Rhizonema sp. PD38 | reverse complement strand
ACTACATGTTGACGATTTTAACTGCTTGCTTCTCTCATCATAATGATGCTGGAAAACCTTGTTGTCAATAGGGTTTGAAATGCGCTTACCCTGATAAATAAATAAGCCTCAAAACTTTACAGGGCAAGGGAAATATTCCAAATATATAAAAATGTCTGAAATCCAGATATATCAACAAATCAGGTAAAACGATTTCAACATCTGTGTGTATACACATTTGAGGTTCTTTTCTGTCTAGTTTTTGTCTAAGTCCTATTAGTTTCCCAGGCACTTACTATTTGGATTGAACTTTTAAAGATTTGGTGCATAAGTTGTGAATGCTTACATATATAAAACAGGAGCAAAGCAAGATGATTACCTAACACTTAAACACTAAAAATGATGAACTTCTCTTTATCTACCTGGTTAAGACAACACCGAATGACTGTTGGGGGAATACTGCTGGGGATTGCCATAACATCCTATAGTACTACCGCCAAATCACAGCCATCTGCTGCCAATGTCCCATTATCTGCAAGTACTTTAATTGCTAGTGTTCAGCCGTCTGAGTCTGAAGCAGTCCAAGTCATTCGTGACTATTACAGCGCAATCAATCGTCGAGACTATAAGCAAGCTTACTCGATTTTATCCGGTGCCACTCAGCAGTCGTTTGAGCAGTTTAAACAGGGCTTTGCCAACACCAAAACCACCACTGTAAAGATTGGAAAACCAGGCGAAATAAATGGTGCAGCAGGCTCTCTCTATATTGAGATTCCAGTTAGCATTACTACTACCACCAAAAATGGAACTCGACAGTCATTTAGCGGCAGCTATGTGCTGCGACGTGTGAATAACATTCCTGGCTCAACCGCACAACAGCGTCGATGGCACATCAGTTCGGCGAAGATTTCTCAAGTCAATTAGCTAGTGCGTAAGTCTTAATAAATATGAAATCACGAAGGAAGGAGTGTGTCAGTAAAAATGGAAGATGATATAGGAGCAACGTCAGAAAACAAGTGACGTAACTCAGTAAATTCAAACATAGCTACAGGTAAGCATTTCCTCAACGTCTCCGTCCCTAAGGGGGAAAGTAGCTAGGGTAATATGAGCCGCCATGCATGGTCTGAAACTCTTGCTAAAAGGGGATTTCAAAAATAAATTGGTTTATTAGCACAAAAATCCCCAAATTTTCTTGCTTTTGCAGGCGAACGATTTACTCCGGTTTTTACTAAAGTTTAGCAATTATAAATTATCTTTTCATTAGCAAGCATCACTGTCAAAATTGGTAGTAGCAGATATTCTGTTTTCACTTGAATATGGCTAATAACCGAAGATTGGGTGCCTTCTCGCTAGCTGCTGTACTTGTGTCTGCACATTACGGCTTGGGGTTTCTCCTAGGAACCGCTGAGCAATCATTGACATTGGGTGCTGCAGGCAGTCTCTACGCGATCTCTTTGAGCTTGGGTACGATCGCTCTTTTAGGATTGGCAAAGTTTTATTGGACACAAGAAGAGCAAATCTGGACTTTACTAGGTTTGAGCTATGGTAAAGGAGTGCAAGTTCTGGTGGGGTTAATGTCTTGGGCATCGCTCATTGGCATTGAAGCTGTTCAGATCATTTGTGGAGCCTTCATCCTGAAAGTGTTGGGAATACCAACGTTAGCAGGCATGGTTGTTACGGCTATCTTGTTTGCGATTATTTCTCTGCTACCAGTGGAGAAAGTTAGCTGGATATTTCGCTCTTTACTGGTTCTGAATTTCTTGGCTCTGCTTTATGGATTGTGGATCTTGCACGGTGTACCTGATTATTTGCGATCGCCCTTCGAGTTTGCTACCTCACTTGAAAAAGTCAGTTTACCGTCAAGAATAGGCATAATGCTGTCAACAGTATTGCTGCTGCTTATTGATATGAGATATCAGCAATTTCTGATCCAAGCTAAGGATGTGCGAAGTCTGTATCAAGGCTGTGTAATGGCAGCAATTTCTCTGCTGTTGCTTGCTTTGTTGCCTTCGTCAGTTGTTGAAGCTGCTCTCAGGGCAGGAATTTTGCCGAAAGATATTGATGGGAAAGAAATACTCCCGTTTATCCTGTCATGGATTGGTCATGGAACTGACAACCCTTTGGGTATTTTCCTAATTGCGTCTTTATTGATTCCGGCGTTAGGAGTAGGCAGTAGCGTTTTGCGGGTACAAACCAAGACTGTATTGGACTTCAATATTTTGCCTGCATCCAACTTGAATCGCCTGCTCATCGTGATTGTCAACGCTGGATTGAGTCTAGCTATTGCTTTGAAAGGGGGTGCGATCGTTGATTTGATTGTGCTTTTTTATTCAGCTTATGTAGGGGCAGTACTTATTCCTTTTGTTGGCTACTTGATTTCTCAAACAGGACGCTATACTTTTTCAATACTGAGCGTCAGACTATCTTTGATTATGGGTAGTATCTCGGCTATGTCGGCGCTAATTTTAACTTTTCTCAAGCCTGATATTACTGGGTTGGGTAGTAAAGAGTTGAACATTATGGTTATTGGTATTTCGTTTGGAGTTTTAAGTTTATTCGTCGGGCAGTTGATAGATAAATATTTTTCAGGATCTAATCTCGAAAAAGAAATTCAGTAGGGGCGAACGGCTGTTCGCCCTTACCAACAGTGCGGTTCATTTAAGTGAAAATATGCTGTAATGAACCGCCAAGACGCCAAGAAAGTTAAAAAGAAAAGAGGTGGCCATAGGTTTTTTGAATAATCGGTAAATCTTGCATTTACTCCCTTTCCGGTGTAATATTATCGATCTTCTTGCTCTTCAAACTTGGCGATCTTGGCGTCTTGGCGGTTTTTTATATCGGTATTCTTCCGGCGGAAAAGGAGTAGGCAAAAAAATTTTATCTGCACAACCCCCTTGACAAAATCTCCCTCTCGCACTTCTTAGATACTATTGATAGTGGTGCAAAATATAATAAAAATATCGACTGCCTTCGGCGGGGGGTAAGGGAAAAAGGAAGATCGTAGAGGGCTAAAGGGCAAGAGTGTAAAGAATTAAGTCCTCGCGGCGGAAAGCACAACCCGAAACCCGATGTCGAAGCTCCCGTATTCCGGATGGTCATTGCCGTAGCGACACGCGGAACAGCAAGCCCACGGATAGGAGGACCAAGAACCACCACGCAGCATAAGTTTGTTTTGATTATCATTCTCAATAAAGTCTATCCAAGCACTCCCATCTGTAGGAGCGCCTCCGTAATTCCGGTGCCAGTGGTCAGCGCACCATTCCCAGACATTACCGTGCATATCATACAAGCCGAAGGCATTTGCTAGGTTAAAGCTACCTACTGGTGTTGTTTGGAGGCGGTACTCTCCTTTTGGAGCAGCGCCATATGCATAGTTGCCGTTGTAATTCGCTAACTCTGACGTAATTGTTTGACCGAAGTGGAAGGGGGTTGTCGTGCCCGCACGACCAGCATACTCCCACTCTGCTTCGCTAGGAAGTCGGTAGTGTTGTTTCGTATGTTTTGATAGTCTATCACAAAACTCTACAGATTCATACCAAGAAATTTTCTCTACTGGTCGATCATCGCCTTTAAAGCGTGATGGATCGGGGTCAAGTGTACAATTTATTTGTGGGAGAGCAGCTACAATCCGCCATTGTGCCTGAGTGATGGGGTACTTGCCCATAAAAAAGGGTGGAACAGCTACCTGATGTTGGGGACTTTCGCTGGCGGAACGTTTGGCTTCATGTGCCGGTGAACCCATGAGGAATTGACCACCGGGAATAGCAACCATTTCTAGAATAACATTGTTGCCCAGGTTTTCGCTGAAGTATTGGGCGGTTTTGGATTCTCGTTTGGTAATTTCGCCGCGATGATTGACGGTGACGGTTTCAAAGGGAAAAGTTTTTAAGATTGCAGATTGCTCTAATTGTAGTGCAAGCTTTAAATAATCTCCCCCTAATTTTCGCAAAATCCTGGCAGTTACCTCGGCAAACGGCTTGACTTGTTCTTGCCCGGCTGTTCCTGGCGTTGTCAAAAGTGCCATAAACTCATCGAGAGATTTATCCATCTGTTCGGCAACATAGCGAGAAACCGCATTGAGAACATCGCCAGAATCGCGCACGGGAGCATCTTCGAGGAAAATATCGCGGATGTGAGGTTCTAGAAACTCATATTCAACAACATCGGGATGAGTTTCTGGCTCAATGATTTGTTCTGACTTAGGTTTTAATAATCCGCCTAAAAAAACTTCTGCAACTTGTACTTGTCGAGATTCGGGTAACAAACTTTCTTGAATCAAGCGCACAATGGGAAGACTAATAACGGGTGCGGCAGCGAGGAGCGCTGCCAATTTTCTACCTAGAGGAGAAGTATTCAGACGGAAGCGATCAACCCGTTGCTGAGAATCTAGGGATGAGAGTGCTTCTTGTTGTCTCTTTAATAGCGGATGTTTGGCGATATTTAGTTGAGTTGGCAGGAGGTATCCAGGAACTGCTGCATCAGCTTTTCCTACCAACATTTGACTCCATTGTGCCGCTGGTGCTGGTTCGAGAGTGAGGACAGGAATCTTTATCCTTTCTTCCCGGAGAAATTTTTTATTGACTAACAAATCTCGATTTGCAACTCCAGCAGTAGAACTACTAAACCCTACTGCTGTCCCTAAGCTTAAGGCACTGCGTTGCCACATCCACTCTGGTAGCAGTTGGATAACTGCTAGGGGTTGCTTCTGCGTCCAATCGTGCAACACTGGAAAAATAATTCCTTTGCGCCAGAGATTAGAAACGCAATCACTCACGACTAAAATCAAACGTCGCCCCGTTGGATCGATAATTTCTTTAGGATCGCTGAGGCGATGGTTGCTACCCATACGCGAGAAAATCTGTAGTGCGTTTCCTTCTTGATCCGGCTTGATACCCCAGACTTGCAAATCTCGAAAGATGCCGTAATTTTTGAGTAAGCGTTGTAACTCATCAACAGTGTGCCGCCAAATTAACATTGATTGACTTTCATCAATAACTAAGGCAAGATCTAACCAAGGTTCAGGTTCTGACTTCAGGACAGGAAAACAAATATTGACAGGAAGAGAAATATTTTCGGAAGCCACAAGCTCAACCGTAGCGACTTCATCAAGAATTGTCTTATTGCCTGTAGCAACACGACGCATTAAAGGATAAAGAGATTGGGCGAAATTGAGAGGTTCGCGTAGAGAGGGTGCATCAGGAATTCTGATGGGCAACCCTTGGGCTTGAGGAAAACTTTCAGAAGTATAGATAGGTGCTTTTTGGCTTCGCTTAAGTGTTTGCAAGGGAATCTTCGTAGTGTCTATATCATTTGAGCCAGTTGTGTCTACTTTTTTGTCTTCTGAAATCCCATTTTTCCAAGTATCAATTAACCTCTGTATATTTCTTGGTAAAACAATATTTATTGGTAGAGATTTTAAAAAATCTGGTTGGAAATTTAGTTGCTCTTCTCTAAAATTTTCTACAAATTCTTGCCGTTTCAAAGCCAGCCACAACACATCAGCTATCTCTTCGCCAGTGAGATCTAGTTTCTCTCCTAACTCTGCGATTAACTGATGGAGATTATTTAAGTCTGGTTGAGGTTGCGGCATAGTTTTTCAATGATATTCAAGCAAAAATTCAGCTTTCAATCAGCAATATTGAGCCGTCGAAATAGAATTTCTTTGATAGACTCTTCATCCTCAGCTTCAGGACTAACTTCACGAGTGAGTAGGTAAATAGTATTTAATAATTGATCGGTGGCTCGCTCTATAGGTTTGTTATCATCAGGTCGAAAAGCTTTAATTAGATCAGAGATTTTCTTTTGATTATTTTTATCTTGAAAAAACTTTTCACCGAAATGAGCTTTGACAATTTCATTAAGAGCATCCGTTTTCGGATCTGGCATTCGGACTCTTATGCAACGTCTTTTAAAAGCAGGGGGAAAATCTCTTTCTCCGTTACTCGTCATCACAATGATCGGGAAGGCATAACAACGAACCCAACCACCAGCAATCTGTGCTTTAATATTTTGGTCTTGGGTGTAAACATTGAATAAAATTTTATTGTCGGAATTTTTCTGCTTATCTTGAGAGCGACGTATCAATTCAGAAATTTTAAATTCCCCTTCTTCAAAAAGATTGAGTAAATCGTTGGGCAGATTAATATCGCTTTTGTCGATTTCATCAATTAGCAAGACTCTTGGGAGAAGGGAAGATAAAAAGGCAGTTCCCAATGCACCTAACGTAATATATTCTCCGATGTCCCTTTCTTCATTTTGATTAACATCTTGTAAACGAGCGATCGCCTCATAATCATATAACCCTTCTTTCAGGGTAGAACGAGCATTAATAGCCCAAGACAGCACCGAACCCAAACCTAATTCATGAGCAATAGCATAGGCAAGAGAAGTTTTTCCAGAGCCAGGTTTACCTGTTACCAATAGAGGACGACGTAGGTAAATAGCAGCATTGACTGCATCAATTACATCTTTTGCATCTGATGCAATGCGGAAATTTTGACCTCGTTTGATTTCTTTTTGTTTCTTGGTTTGTAATAATTGCTGAAGTGCTTGCCAACGCTCATCAATTCCTTTTGAATTTACAGGAATATCTGTGCGATCGCTAAATTGTCGCCAAGGGGGAGGTTCTAACTTTTCTAACTGCTTAATCCCCGCCTCATTTCGCTGTCCATTTCCCAAAAATAATCGCCAATCTTGCTGTTTTTCTTTATCCGTCATTCCTAACCCCTGTAATTCTTATGAAGGAGGAAATTATTTAGTCATATCCAATTAAGTCATTACCTCCTTCATCATACTTAAATCTTGAAGGCACTCGATAAGGATGATCACATAAGAATCCTAACTGATAACCAAAATAGTCCGCAGACTGAGGCTGTAGAACTTGATTTCGAGCAGTTGCTTTATCTTTTGTATATTTATCCTGAGCATGTTTACGAGTATCCCAAACATTCTTCAATAAAATACGTATTTTTTTCAAGGAGTCAGTAGTTAAAATATCTGCCAATTGTTGACGAATTTCATCACAGGTTAATTTGGGGCATTTGTGCCATAAAGATATAGGGATTCCCCCTCTGAGAATACAATTCAAAATTTTCTCTTGTTTTTCAATGTTATCGGGAAAATATGCCGCAATGTTTAAAGCTATTTTGTGCTCTTTTTCCCATTCA
This sequence comes from Rhizonema sp. PD38, assembly GCA_029379285.1. Taxonomy (GTDB): domain Bacteria; phylum Cyanobacteriota; class Cyanobacteriia; order Cyanobacteriales; family Nostocaceae; genus Rhizonema. The sequence continues at coordinate 2,601 of JAQYWP010000250.1, read as the reverse complement.
TTAGCTAGAGAAAACTCGTCCCATTGCTCGACTTCAATAATATGATTGTTATCCAAGTAGACAAAATTATCCTGAAGATGGGCATCAACAAAATTGTTTTGAACAAAATCTTGAAAACCATGCCATTTCTCTTCAAGCTTAGTTAAAAAATCACCGTAATTAGTCTCTTCAGTAATTAAATATCTTTTCAAACAGCGTGTAACGAACTGATATTGATAGCCAATTGCCTTCAATTGATTGTTCCCAGCACAAATTTCTTCTAAATCCAAATTTTTCTCTAAGTAATCAATCGGTAAAAATAGCTCAATGGTTAAAGTATGCTTCCGATATTGAGGCATGAGTTTAACATTTTTAATAAATTGGTAAATTTTCTCTTTAATCTCATCAAAATTGCAAATTATTAAACCATCTTCATCTGAGTAAATTGGTTCAGTTTTCGAGAATTCATTTTTTTCCTCATAGTTGGGCATAAGTTCAGCTTGTAGAGTAAATTTATCGGAAACAGATGCTTTTTCGATAATAATTAGTAGGTGCGAATGAACTGTCGAAGAGGATGGTTGGATTTCCGTATATATTGGTAATTTAATATTCTTCTCATTTGCTATTTTTTTTAGCCAGGATTCTATTTTCTCTTTATCTGTGTGGACTATTTGTTTATTTTTAGCTAACCGTTCTGCGAATTCTAAAATTGTTGGTATATCACCTCTTATTAATGGATATTTTTCTAGTAAAATCTCCTTAAGAATACCTAAATTTTTAATATTGATAATTTGTGGAACGTGTCCTTCAATATTTTTTATATTTCTTAAAGTCTTTCGACAAGTTTCTTGAAGTATATCGTAATCAATTTCTGATAAAATCTCTCTGATATCGTTCCACTGTTCGCTAGTAATAATATTAATAATCGGAGAATAAAAAGGAAACTGTTTTTGATAAAATGCCTTTAACTTTAGATTGCCTGGATTTTTTTCATAAGCAGCTTCAATTAGGCATCTCAGTTTTCCTTGACTTCCTGCCCAATTAATTAGCTTAAAAACAACTTCCTCAAGTTTACCTCTCCCAGCAATTGCCTCCAGATTTTCCTCCAACTGAAAACTGACCATTATTTCCAATGGATTATAGCTTGGATAAGCATCAAGTAAGGCTTCAGATAGCTCACAACGTTCATCCCCAGATAGTTTCATCACTTATTTCTATCAATGACTAGTAGTTAACCACACCAACTTCGCAGAGTTTTACAGACGAATGGTCAAAATCTTTTCCCACTCCAAGACTAACTACTCCCCGCCTTTAACCAGCAATTTTAGGTTGGCAGACTACTAGGTGTTTCACTTGCCCTTTACCAAAACTTCCAACTCCGCCATTCTTTGCTGGAGACAGCTGAAGGCGCGAATACTGCCAAATCGCCCTCAATCTGCCTTTGTGCAAGGATTTTAAGCGCGTTGCTAAACTCTCGGCGATGAATATGCTGATATAGTTCGGTTAAACGGAAGTATTGACTTTTTGTTAGACCTTGCGCTAAAATTTTATTAAAATTGAAGCTTGCAAGCCCCTTTCTGTGAGATGTGAGGGGTTTCTGCATATCGGCATGTCCTTTTTTTTTGTGGTTGTTCAAGGTAACTACTTGATTTACGCGATAGCCAGTGTAAAGCATCACAGCGCAAAGGGCTTTGTATCTAAAGGTAAGTAATCCAGAAGTAAACAACCGCGCTCATTTCTTCAATAGATAAAACCTTGCTTTGCTGTGACGGTCAATTATTCACATATAGGGTTCTTCCTAGCTTGCTCGAGCGATCTAGCCGTGTAAGTTGCGAGGGAAGTTGCCACGCACTTCTAGACAATATTCATGCGATTTTCTTGATGCCGTTGATTCCGTGGCTCATCCACTGTGCTAGTAACCACTGGCTAGTCGGCTTGTCAAGTGCTGGTAAGACGCGAAAGTTAAAAACCTCCTGCCAAACTTCTTCCCCGTATTGAGAAACAAAAACTTGTTCTAGTTCTTGGAACCGGGAATAGTCACGGTTTCCAATAGCAGCAAGCATATCTATTAGATTGTTTACAGGGATTTTGGTTGCGGTTAATTGCGCTTCAGTCATTGTTTTTATCCCTAAAAATACAAACGTATCTAAGTATTCCGCGTTTGGTGTCAATGATTTCGATTAAATCCTTGCCTTTCATCTTAGCGAGGGAAAAGCAGGCAAGTTCAGTTACGGCTGAAGACCACTCTCTTGTTTCTGTTTGCCAGTCCCAGTTTTCACCGTCCGATTTTTTAAAATCATCAGGTTGATTCTCTTCTGTCACTCCTACTCCTTAACTGTTGAACTCACGTCAGTCATGCGACCCCCTTCTTTGGTGAGGGGAATTCGTTTTCTTCAGCCTTCATCCGGTCAAGGATTAACTCTCTTGCCTTATGAGTCATAGATGTTTTGTTGCGAGCGCAAGCTACTTTGAATTGCGTTCGCTCATCGTCAGATAAGAAAACGACAAGTATCACAGTTTTTTCTTCTGTCGGTTGTGAGTTAGACACATCTTACCTATTGCTGCACTTAGCTTAATTATGTTATTAACCCATAAATCATCAAATATATAACATAGGTATAC
>JAQYWP010001267.1 GCA_029379285.1 Rhizonema sp. PD38 | reverse complement strand
GGACATGATATGACTTATTCAGCAAGCCCCACTTAGTACAGGATTGCACAAGTTCGTGACGCTTAGGAAAATAATGTCATCGTTCGTAGTTGTGCTTTAACGCTAAAGCGCAACTACAAACCGAAACACCACGAATTTATGAAACGTTGTACTTAGAATGTACAGTGAAGCTCAACCATTCTTTATTAAAGTATGCTACCAGAGGAGAATCTGCATCCGTTACTAAAATGTGTGAGTTTGGCGGAAGTCTTAAAACCTAAATAAAGTACGAACCCAGGCATATAAACTACTAGGATTGCTGGCATCAGAGTCTGGTGCAGTAACCCAAATCAACCCTGGCGTAATCTCAATATTATCTGTAAGTTTATATTGATAGAATGTCTCAATGTGTAGGGAGACATCTTTGTCCGATTGCCCCAAACCTGCTCCCAGATCTACATTCTTATTGAGACTGATGAGTCTCGGTGCCATACCAACAAAAAACCCTCCTTGACTACCTTGACTAAAAAGATCCGGGAATGCTAGTCCTATCGCCCAATCCATAGCTTTACCATCTCCACGCCCCAAATAGCGGTGTACTGCATAACTTACCCACCCATTGATTGCAAACTTGGGATTAACTCGATAGAACGCCTGTACGCCATACAGGTTGCCGACAGTTCCGGTTCCAGGCACTGTACTATTTACCAGATTACTCCCAGCTGCTGGACCAAAGTTTGTTCCATTGAAACCTAGGGTATTTGGCGGGCTATAAGTATTGACGTATGCAGCAGAGATGCGAAAATTGCTTTTGGGGGGGTTGTACAATATTTGCCCTAGAAATAAATATCTGCCGGTGAATAAGCCATTATTAGGTAAGGGATTGGCACCGTTGGGCGCGCTGTAAGCTAGACCTACTTGGAACTGTTTACCTAATTTTTGGAGTACCGCAATTCCGGCACCGTTATCCCCATAATTATAGACTAAAGCCCGCCGCGAAAATCGTGAAATCCCATTAGCACCACTGGCAAAACTAGCTTCAAAATATGGGTTAATTGGAACAGAAAAGCCTATCTCATTGGCTCCATCGTTTTGGGCATAAATATTGACTTGGGTACTTGGAGTCGGTAGAAACCGATAGCGGAAACCAGTAAGTGCAACTTGATTGGGTGCAAGTGTAAGAACGGCGTTATCAGAAGTTCTCCCATCATAAGTTCCCAATAATCCCGCTCTTGTTTGTCCCAAAGAGGTAATATTTGCACCTCCCCCTGTTATGCTTAGTACATCTTTACCATTAAAACTTGTGTTCAAGCGCAAAGACACATTATCTTGCATTGTGACGACGTGAGGCGCTGGTCTCTTGGTAACGACGTTATTGCCCGCGAAAAGTGAGCCAACGACAATCTGGGCTCGACCATTCAATATACTTGTGGCGGAAAACTGTTGTTGTTTAAGGGTCTCTGCTTTTGCTTCCAGCAGATCAACTCTTCCCCGCAGTGTAGCCAGTTCTGTTGAAAATTGATTTTGTAATATTTGCAGGGTTTCCCAATCCTGTTTTCTGACTAAATCGCTTGTATTAATTGTCAGCAACTCTCGTAACCGATTTAGTGCTGCATTCAACGCTGCTGCAAATTCGTAGCGAGTCAATGTTCGATTACCTTGAAAAGTCTGGTTGGGATAACTGGTAATGACACCATAGCGTTCCACTAATGATTGCAATGCCTGAAAAGCCCAGTCGGTCGATTTGACATCCGAAAGCTGGGAGACAGAATTAGCTTGATCTTCTGTTTGTGAATCAGTAGGTTTAGGTTTAGGTTTAGAAATAGGCGATCGCTTGCCATTCAAAATGTCAGATACAGAATTAATCTGATCTTCTTCTGTAAAGTCAGCAGCTTGAGAAATAGATGATTGTTCAGGGACTGGTGAAAGTGTTTGTGAGATAGGCTTGAGGAGAGACAGGGATGAAGGCACACTTAAAGTAGATGAGGAAGATTCAGGTATATCTGCCCAAGTTTTTGCAGGATTAATAAACAGGATCGTCAGCAGATCTAGCATGGAAAGCAGGAATAGTATCCATCTTGAATTCCAGTATAATTTTGACAACATGACTCCTCCACCTCAAAACTGTACGTATTGGCTCAAAACAAACATTGATAGAGCAAATTACAAAAAAGGGAGCAGGGAATAGAGAACTGAAAAAGTTTAGTTGTGGGAAGACAGCCCACTTTAAAAAAAGATGTGTTGCGAGACGCGCTTTTTTAGAGAAACACGGCATCATTGAATCCACAGATGCGCACCGTGGAAACCCAAAATTTCCCTACTCCCTACTTCCTGCTCTGGAATTTCTTCTGAACAGAAACACTTGCTCAGAGCGTTCTGCTAATTATCATTAATTGGTGTTTTTCTGCAAAATCTTTCAAGATTTTGGAATTTGCAAGAACATTTATTTCTCGCCTGCAAATCCTCTAATTCTGAAAATCCTGTCCCTCTTTTTATGAGTAGCAGGAGAAAGACTTTCAAGCACACATTATATGAACAGACATTTTTGATATATCTGTTTTAATTAATGACAGAGTAAGAAGTTCTTCACTGATTAATTAAAATCTCTAAAGT
>JAQYWP010000249.1 GCA_029379285.1 Rhizonema sp. PD38 | reverse complement strand
ATCTTCTTTGATTTGTCAAGTTCGGATTATACAAAATTAGATGAGCTTACCCTGAATCTCTCTTGTCTTGGTACAAACATTTTTTCTGCTATTCTATGTCTTTTTGTCAAGTACAATTTCTACAAATTAGATGCGTTTACCCTACCTCAATTAATTAAAAAATTGAGGTAGGTGCGCTTTAGGGTGAGCGTTGGGGGGTTATAATAGAAAATATATTTTAAAGGAAAAATTATCACTCTGCGAATTGCCGTAGTTCTCAGATAAATTTCAATTAACTATTTCTCTCATATTTTAAAACATATTTCAACTCATCTACAAAATTACCGAATCAGGGAGTTTCATTCATTCTTACTAAAGTGCTAAAATAATGGCTGTTATTGATACCAATCGTTCTTACACCTTCAGCAATTATTCAGAACTGAGAATTGATCCGATTGATTTAGCTGAATACTTTAGCTACAGCATTAGGCGAACAACATTACAATTACCCCAATATCAAGGCAGTATTAATCGTCTAGAAACGCTTACCGCAGACATTAACGATATTCTACCGCGCTTGGTCACGATGAATGAACAAGCAAAACGAGAAATGCTGATTGCGCCCATAGTTAGGACAGTTGTTCAAATTGCTGATGCTCTTGTACGCATTGAATATCCTGTTAATGTTTCCAATCAACTACAAGGGAACCTTGACTATTTACTCAGCATTGCTAATCTAAGTCAGCTTTTGGTTATTGAAGCTAAACGCGACGATCTAGATTACGGCTTTACTCAGTTGATTGCAGAATTGATTGCCCTCGACTTATGGGAGCGATCGCCCAAAGTTGAACAACAACCACAATTAGTTGGAGCAATCACTACAGGACAGATTTGGCAGTTTGCAGTCCTTGATAGAGAAGCCAAACATCTAGAGCAAGGATTAGATTCATACGTTTTGCCAAGAGATATTGAAACTCTGCTGAGAATCTTAGTCCAATCTCTTGCTAGACAAGCAGCCCAGTAGAAGTAGTTGACAGACTAATAGCCCCTGCAACAGACAAAACAGCCTCTGCTTGTCCAATAAAGGTGTGAAGCCATTTCCCTGTTTTCAAGTCCCACAAGTTAACGGTTTTGTCATTACTGCCACTTACAAAAGTATGTCCGTGAGGACTAATAGCGATCGCATTAACTGAAGCGGTGTGAACCTTAAGCGTGTGTATGCATCTCCAAGTGTTGGGGCTTCGGATTGTCAGAGATCCGTTTGGTGTCGTTTCTTTCTGAAATTCAGCCTTGAGTGCTTGTAATTCATCCTCAATTTCCAAAGCTGCAAATTTTTGATTGAGGTTCTCGCTTTCTAAAAATGCTTCTAACTCTATTAGGACTTACGCAAACTCTACTCCTCAGTTCCAGATTCATCTAAAAGTTTGGCTACACCATACGCGGCTAGTCCAACCACTGCACCAACTCCTGCCATAGGTACTGCACCAATGCCAAATGCCAAACCTATTTTTGGTGCAACTAATCCCATTCCGCCAACAATGTTGGAAACACTAGCACCACTGACTGCGCCAATTCCCACTGCACCAAAAGCTGCAACATCTCCCTCTCCTATTGCCTTGAAAACGCCATAAGCAGCAGCACCAGCAACAGCGCCTGCACCAACTATAGGCGCAGTTCCAATTCCAACTGCTCCAAATCCTCCCGCTAATCCCATCCCGCCTGCCATTGCGGAAACACCAGTGCCTGCTACGGTTCCTCCGGCAATAAATGCTGCTCCAGTAAGAGTGTTTTTTGTCCAAAGTCCAATGTATTGATTAACCGAGATTAATTAAATTGTAGCGTCTTCGTAAGAGTTACTAAAATTCTTAGAAGATATCTATTAGACGTCAAGAGACACTCAATCGGGGCTATCCCTGATTCAAATGTGTGTGTAGGAGAAAAGTTTTAACTCAACGGAGGAGGAATTTTCTTCTGTGACTAATCACTCATGACATAAGTATAAAAAATTGCTAACTTTTTTCTTCCACCTTAAACTAGGTAAGAAACAGAAAAATTTTCACTTCTTTGCTTGTGACTAAGGGTTGAAAAACTTGATTGAATGTCCATTAAAGGTGTCAGGGATAGGAGTGTCAGAGTAGAAGGGAGCCTTATTCAGAGGCTTCTACTCATACACGGGTGAAAGTAGTGGGTTTAACTACACTTTTTTTCCGATTGCACCGCTTCATTGGTGAAAGGGGAACTCAGGAACATTTTTGTGCGCCTTTGTGGTTAATTGATAAGTTAAGCAGTATCAAATTTATGGATTGGAGCAACTGGGTATATCTGGGAGCAGGATTGTCGGTGGGGTTGGGTTTGGGCGGATTACTTGCGCGTCTATTGCGAAGCTCTGACTCTCATCGTGTCTTGAATGTCGATAAAAAAGACTTGTCAGCACTTGAGCAACAGATCAAGCAAACGCAACTGGCATACCAAATGGCACAGGAAATGAGCCTGTTCAAGTCGGGGTTTTTGGCGCGGACGACTCATGTATTGCGATCGCCTCTAAATGGTCTGATTGGGTTGCATCAACTAATTTTGTCAGATTTATGCGATAATCCAGATGAAGAGCGAGAATTTATCAATCAAGCACATGATCGAGCGCTCAAGCTGCTCAAGCTGATTGATGAAATTCTGAGCGTTGCGAGGATAGAGCACGGTACAACCAAATTATCTATTCAGCCCCTTTGCTTTGCCGAAGTGTTACAGGAAGTTTATAAATTAACTTATATGCTGGCGGAAAATCGCAATTTTCCTTTCCGGTTATCACCGCCAGATTCAGAGATTTACATTTTGGCAGATCCTAATTGGCTGCGACAAGTCTTGGTGAATTTGCTTGACGCTTCTATTGCTAAAATGGAGGAAGGCAGTATCTCCATTTCTACTGGTCTTTCACCTACAAATAATTTTGTTTATATTTGGCTGGATGTGCCGCAAAATGCAATTCCTTTCACTGAGCCTGTCGATTTAATCGAATCGAAAGATCAGCTGCAAGAAAATGACCAAAAGAACTCTGCTCTTTCGCTGGGAATGAAGCTACTTCTAAATCAAACTCTACTAGAAGCAATGGGGGGAAAACTGGAATTTGTTGCTTCCACCACCACTGACTCTACCGAGCATCTGACAAGACTACAGTTATCTATCCCCCGAGTAATTCCTGAAGCTGAATTTCAGGAACAGGAAGTGAACTTAGGTTAGGCTTGTTGAACAACACCATCGTGGTAGTGGAATTACACTGGAACCCTATTTTTTCGTAGAATTTCTGCTGGTGAGTTGTCATGAGGTAGACGCGTTCAACTCGATTCATGCGAGGATTACTTAAAAGAGTTTCCACTAACTTGCTTCCCAATCCAGTACCGCGATAGTCTTGCTGAATGACAACATCCCAAATTGTCGCCCGATATACACCATCGGAGGTTGCTCTGGCAAAGCCAATCAGTTGCTTTCCATCCCAAACAGCAATGACTGGATCGCTATTAACAATCGCTATCTTCAAATCGTCTATACTGCGATTTTTTGCCCAGAAAGCTGAACGGTTAAACAACTGTTGGAGTTCATTCAGGTCAATTTCAGATTTGCGATCGCTAAATTGAATCCGAGTATGATTCATGAATTTTACCTAATTGCCTCAGTATTTTTGCTATTTCTAGCTCATAGTTTGCAGAAAAGCAATTGTAATCTTATTTCATAAATCTTTTTAAGTAAGTCGGTACAAATAAAGCTAACTAGTTAGGGTTGTCCTTTGTCCGTTGTTTTTTCTCCATTAGTAATAATTTTAGTATTCTTTACTTTTCTTAACATATTTATATTTATTTACGCTCACTTACTTAATAAGTGAATGAATTAATAACTCATACAATGTCAGTAGAATCACGCTTAATCAAAAAAACCCAAAAACCGTCCTCAGAAAACTTTCTGGGGTTTTAGTCTAACACCCTTGACAAAACGCACACCTTAGGAACTTACTGATGGACTTCTCCTCACCACCTTGATGTATTTGTGTTGAAGTTTTTTGTTGCTCTTGGGTGCAATGGTGCAAAGGGTAGTGGCAAACAAAGAACAATCTTTGCTAATCTTTGTTATTTGCTCGATACTAGACAAGTGTTAATACCGTTCAGTTAGGGCATTTATTCGTTGAGGCAGGCAGGAGAAGCAGGAGTTTCGACCTACTTTATTTCCTCAGCCCTTGCAATACACTGAAACAGTGGACTTAGGATCTGGAGAAAAGGTTGATGCGTTTAAATTCTCACGTGTTGCGGCGATTGAATTCTCGTTATTACAGGAGACAACTTGGGGGATACCAAGTCTTATTAAGACCAGAACAGATTAGTGCTGGTACAAAAACTATACGTACTTATAAAGATTGGGTAAATCTTTTCAAAAATCCTGAAGTAAGTGGAAAACTTGGTGTGTCTCATTTTTTCACAGAAAAAGAACAAAATACAATACAGTGAAGTTGTCAGGATTCAGAATCAAGAATTTAGAATTGCAGCAGGAAACAAAGCTTCCCCTGCTCCCCTCTCCCTAAACGTTAATATAAAGGGCACCAAAGGGAGCAAGAGCTTCGGTTACAAATCCCCTTTACTGACAATCCACCGCCATAGAGGATGGCTTGCTCCTTGCTGGCGTATTCGATAAACCTGTTTCTCTAAGCGCTGCTTTTCTGACTGTGGTTGCCCGAGCAAAATATTACGACTTTGCCAAACTAAAATAGCGGCAGTCATGCCAGTACAAAAAGCCAAACCTAAGGTAGCCCAAGGATGGTATAAGAGTCCGTATCTTACTGCTACCCAAGTAAAATATTGTTGCCATAGAAAAATTTCTGTACGTATATTCCACAAGCAAACAGGCGCAACAGTGAGCCATAAAAAGCTAACAAATAACCACCTCGCATATACTTGGAGTTGGTGTAGTCTCTGCACTTGTTGAGTAAAAAATTGGTCTGGTTGATCCATAAGCGGGTGTTAATTGTTAGTTGCTAAATATTGGGTATGTATGTTATTAACCACTAACTAATAACTACTAACCACTAAGCACTAACATTAGTCGGTTTACCTGTGCGCTGTCGCCATAAAGCGAGTAAGGGACTGGCGACGAAAATACTGGAATAAGCGCCCATAGCAAAACCAATAATCAGCGCTAGGGCGAAGTATCTGAGAGTTTCGCCGCCAAAGATAAAGAGGGAAAATAGCGTCAGCAACACAGTAAAAGTTGTGTTGATTGATCGCGTTAGCGTCTGATTCACCGCATCATCAACGACTTGCTCAATCGGATCGTTGGGATGTATGGTGAGGATTTCCCGAATGCGATCATAAATCACTACAGTGTCTGTAACTGAAAAACCAGTAATTGTCAAGATAGCAACAACAAACAGGCTGTCAACCTCAACATTTTGCACTAATCCCAAAATAGAGAAAATCCCGGTTGTAATCAAAACATCATGCAACAGAGCAATAATAGCGATCACTGCGTAATCAGCTTTGAACCGCACGCTCAAGTAAATCACAATGCCGATAAATGAGACTATTAAAGCTGTCAAACCACTGGAAAATAACTCTTGACCTAGTGTTGGACCAACTGTATCATTTTGAGTCTTTTTCGGATCGAATGCTCCCAGTTTTTCGCTCAAAGCAGTTTGTAACTTTGAGCGTTGCTCACCGTCTAATGTCTTTGTCCGAATCGATACTCCTTGCTTATCCACAATTTGGATACTACTGCTACCCAGTCCTTGAGCATCCATCACTTCGCGGACAGTTGTTAGTTGAATTGGTTGAGCGCAGTTTTGCGGTTGAGTACAATCTCTTGTAAATACCAGGCGGGTACCACCAATAAAGTCGAGACTGGGACGTAGGGGTGCACCTAACAATTGCCAGGAAATTACCATTGAGATGATGCCGGCGAGAAGAAGGGCACCAGAGAGACTCCACCACAGCGATCGCTGTTTGATTACACTGATTTTCATTACTGTGCCTCCACTTGAGGCTTAATAGAGGTAGGCAGATTCGGGCAAAATAGTTCTGGCTTGCGCAAATTTGGAAATCCGATTGCCGTTAACAGCAACGAACGACTACAAGTAATAGCTGTAAACAAATTTACTCCCAATCCCAGCGCCAGTGTGAGCGCAAAACCTTTTACCAATCCTGCTCCCAACCAAAAAAGCGCTGCACAGGAAATTAATGTTGTCACATGACTATCTAAAATACTAGACCAAGCTCGGTGAAATCCTGCTTCTACTGAACGGTATAAGGTTTTGCCTGATCGTAATTCTTCACGAGTCCGTTCAAAAATTAACACATTGGCATCTACCGCCATACCGATACTGAGAATAAAACCTGCAATTCCTGGTAGAGTGAGAGTTATACCTAGCAAAACAAAGCTTGCATATGTCAGTAAAGCGTATATTATTAACGCGACATCAGCAATCACACCTGGCAAGCGATAATAGACTACCATAAAAATTAATACTAAAACCAGACCACCTATCCCCGCATAAATACTGCGTTGTATACTGTCTTTACCTAAAGTTGCTCCGACTGTACGAATTTCTCCAATTGTAACTGGGACTGGTAGCGAGCCACCGCGTAGCTGAACGGCTAAGTCATTGGCCGATTGTAGGGTAAAACTACCGCTAATCTCAGCACTGCCACCAGTAATGCCGGATGTGGCATATTGTGAATCAACTCTGGGAGAACTGAGAAGTTCGTTATCTAGGAAAATGCCGATGCCGCGCCCTGTACCTGCAAGATTTTTTGTCAAATCAGCAAATAGTTCACCACCCTTATCGTCAAAACGAATGTTCACACTCCAGCTATTACCTTGAGGAGCAGGCGATGCAGAGGCGTCTTTAAGGTATTTACCGGTTAATGGTGGTTTTGTGCTTTCAAATAATTCCGCGCTCGCGCTGATATTTTTTTGTAAATCTTCTTTATTTTTAACAATTCCTGCTTGATCATTGCTCTTATTCAACTGCTCAAGCTTTGCTTTGAACCCGCGCTCTTGAACTTGTAAGGCAAACAATTGTGGCTCCGTATTGGGCTTTTGCTTGCGAAACTCTAACTGAGCCGTACCCCCTAGCACCCTTTCTGCTTGCTGTGGATCGTTAACTCCTGGCAGTTGAACTAAAATTTTATCTGTACCAGCTGTTTGAATCACCGCTTCCGAAACGCCTAAACCGTTGACGCGTCCTTCCACGACTTTTTTAACGGCTTGTAACTCGCGCTCAGTGATTTGCTGAATTTCTGGTGTTGTTTTCACCTGAATTGTCAGCTGTGATCCCCCCCGCAAGTCCAGTCCTAAAGCCACTGGGACTAAGGCAATCACTGCAATTGCAGCAATTACTAAAACTAAGGTTAATATTAATAATGATCGCTGTCTCTGCATACCATCAACCGTTGTGACAAACGCTATGATAGCGTTCTTTTAGCCGAGTTAGGAATTAGGACCAGAGAGTTAGGAGTTATGAATTGTAAATTAAGTTAGAACTAAGAGAGCCCCTCTGTGTTCAATCCTTTCTCGACATGAGTCATATTTTACATTTAAAGGCCTGTAGAGACGCAAGGGAGGCACGTTTCTACTTCGCGTCTCCCTTACCTCCTCAATCTAAACTCGCAAAGCGATCATCTTTTCCACAGCTTCCACAATCTGCTCTGGCTGGACAATTGTTAGCCGTTCCAAAGTGCCATTATAAGGCGTAGGAATGTCTTGAGAGGAAAGCCGCAGTACAGGTGCATCCAGTTCATCAAACAGGCGCTCGTTAATTTGTGCAATTAATTCTGCTCCAATCCCACCTGTTCTCATACATTCTTCGACAATTATCACTTTATGGGTTTTTCGTACGGACGAGCCTATAGTATCAAAATCCAAAGGTTTTATTGATATTATGTCGATGACTTCTGGGTCATAACCTTGTTTTTCTAAAGTTTTCACCGCCTGCATCACATGATGCCTCATGCGGGAATATGTAATAATTGTTACATTTTTTCCTGGACGTACAACTTCTGCTTTATCTAGAGGTAGCAGATACTCTTCTTCTGGCAGGTCTTCTTTGAGATTGTAAAGCAGAACGTGTTCAAAAAATAACACTGGGTTATCATCGCGAATGGCAGATTTCAGCAATCCTTTAGCGTTATAAGGTGTTGAGCAGGTGACAATCTTCAACCCAGGAACGGCTTGGAAGTATGCTTCTAGTCGCTGGGAATGTTCTGCACCCAGTTGCCGTCCTACCCCTCCCGGACCACGAATTACCATCGGAATTTTGAAATTACCGCCAGAAGTATAGCGTAACATACCAGCGTTATTGGAGATTTGATTGAAGGCAAGAAGCAAAAATCCCATGTTCATACCTTCGATGATCGGTCGCAAGCCACTCATTGCTGCGCCTACTGCCATACCAGTAAAGCTGTTTTCCGCGATGGGAGTGTCTAGAACTCTGAGTTCGCCATATTTTTTGTACAGATCTTTAGTGACTTTGTAGGAGCCACCATAGTGTCCTACGTCTTCACCAAGAACGAATACAGTAGAGTCACGCGCCATTTCTTCATCAATGGCTTCCCTTAAAGCGTTAAAGAATAGTGTTTCTGCCATTAGACCTGTTATTACGATTATTTTTAAGAATCTTATCGTGCATTTGCAAGAAATATGGTGAGCGATCGCACTCCTTTGGTTCACCAGAGCAGAGTATCCGGCGAGATCATCATTTCCTCTGTCCCAAGTCCTTCAATCTTGAACACTTTTTTAAATTATATAAAAGTTACTGTCCTCATGATTTTAGCGACTGGAATTAGTGTAACGTAAGACTACTAGCTGCTTTATGGCATGTATAGAAAAAACATTTTAATAAGTCATCTATAAAAAGTATGACTTAAATATTATAATTTTTTTTTGCAAGTATAAATGCTTAGGCATCTTGCTGCGTCTGGCTGAACTTGAATTACAAGGTTTTGCTTTTATGCTTTCTTTAAAGCGATGTCGCATTTTAGTGGTGGACGATTTTCCAGATAATTTATTTTTGCTTCAATCTGCTTTAGAAGCAGAGGGGTATGACGTTGATACTGCGAACAATGGTAGAATTGCGCTCACGAAGATAGAAGCTTCACCACCCGATTTATTACTGCTGGATGTCATGATGCCGGGAATGAATGGCTATGAAGTCACCCGACATATCCGGAAAAATGATCACTTACCCTTGATTCCAATTATCCTCGTTACTGCTTTTGAAGAGGCAAGTGCGGCAGAAGGGTTAGAAGCAGGAGCAAATGATTTCATCCGCAAGCCAATAAACTTTGACAAATTACTTGCTAAAATCACGGCATTGTGTCCTTAAAGCATGGAACTCAGGACTCAACACTACTAAACTGGGCCTCTGGAAACCTTCTAGGTCTTCCCGGTTTGCGTTTATGCCGTTGATTAATTGATTTTTCGCTTGCTGTTGCCAACTCTTCTGGTGTGCATTTAAAAAGTCGCAAAGCTTCTAAATATTTCTTCGGTGTCATCGTGGGTTCAGTACGTCCGGCTTCCCAGTTGCGAACACTAGTTTCACTAATTGCAAGCCTGAAGGCAACTTCTGCACGGCTAAGATCAGCACGTTCTCTCAGGACTTGCATATCCATATTTTTAATGCTCCCTTGTAATATTATTTATATATTTAGTAAATCAATTGACGTAAAAAAGCCAACTAAAGATTATTTATTAACTATATTATCACCGGAATTGAAGGCGGAAGCCCTTGGCTTTAGACATGGGGTGTTGCCAAAGG
>JAQYWP010000248.1 GCA_029379285.1 Rhizonema sp. PD38 | reverse complement strand
ATTCAATTCTTAAGAAGAATCTTCATTAAAAACATGACTTATATCAATAAAAATTGAAAGTATATCTTGAGGAATAACTGAGAGTAAATGCTCCAATAAAATAGCTTTGACATCAATAGCGGTCAGACAAAGTATTTGACGAAAAGTTTGCCAACCAAAGGTAGATATTAATTGAGAGACTTCTTTGATAGCTTCAATTGGTTTAATTTCACCTGCATGAACAAGCAGTGGTAAATACACATCTTTTATCCAACGTTCATCTTCATCCTCTTGGACATGATTTTGTGTATTAGCTTCAAGAAAACTTGATAACAGTTCAGTGATTAATCTACTAAAAACTGACCACCCACCAAATTCTTTACCTAGTTGACTAACTCTTCCTTGAGTGATTTCCCTATCTTCTGTCTTCGCCGCCTGTGAAATCTCTTGTTGGGTTGGCTTCTTATCTTGGATAAAAAGGCGCGAAAACAAATGAGAAATTAGCCAAATTGTCTGCTGCTTGCTGGTTCCTGCTTTGGGTGAGATTTCTACTGCGGCTATTTTCTCTAAAGTAATACCAGGTAAAGACTCAGATAAAAATTCTAAGTCATAGTCTCCTACAAAATAGTAAACTAGTTGCTTATCCGGACGTAAGTGCGCCCGCAAACGTCCACATTCCTGAATAATTTCAGCCTTGACACAAGCATCAACAAACTCTTGAAAAGTTATGTCCTCACCAACAGAAAAATCTGTAGATAGTTGAGTCGAGGCGGATAGGATACCGTCATATTCATTTTTGTGAGGCAGTGGGTTGCGGTGAGAGAAGTCTACAGGCTCTGAAAAGTTGCTTTGCGCTCTCTGGGACTGCGTTAGGGTTAGAGAAGCGTCTCCGTTAGGATTCGGGAGGTTCTCCCCGTTGAAGCAACTGCCATCTAACACTTGAGGTAAATCAAAAGCAACTGGCTTACCAGTTAGCACTTGGTATTCTGCTGCGAACTCACCAATATTTGGGTATGGTATGCCCACGCTGGCAACGGCAGTCGCATCTTGAAAACGATTAATTCCCCTACTGTCTCGAAAGTGATATCCATCACCTGGAGTAGCGTAGCTCTTGCGTTCAATAAATGCTACTCCAGGTGATAACTTTTCAATTTCTCCTCGCAGCGCTGTCAGACGTTGTTGCATGGACTCGCGGCGATCGCGTCCCAAAACACCCATACCAGTAATCTGCACTACCTTTAAATTTTGGTATTGGGGGGTAACTTGTTCAATAACAAGTACATCCTCAACCCCCACTCCTAATTTAAGGGCAAGATAGCGCACATCTAATGTACCATCCAAGTAGATATTAAACTGCGCGGAAGAAGCTACATCCCGATGGCGAGTGTCCTCCTGATGTACGGAAAGTATTCCCTTATCAAATTGTAAAGCCCCAGAGGTATATCCGGACCAAACTTCAAGTAGAGGAACCAACCAGTTGAGAAACACTGCCTCAAGGGCAAGTTTAGCCTCGAGATTTGCAGTAGAGCGCAATAGTTTATTTATTCGCCTACTCGTAGCACGTTCTGCTCTGGTGCCGACACAAGCATCTACACTATCCGCGCTTTGGGCTAAAAACTCCAAGTTGGGGGAAAGTTCGACTACCAATTGACTGATAATATCAGCCAAATCATCTGGTGGCGCACCCAGCAATTGACGAATGGCAGTGTCATTATAGCCGTAGCGAGTTGCGTGTGGTGGAGGAGTATCACTCTTACACAAAGCACCGTCCCCTTCATTATTACCCCACAACTTTAAGCGCAACAGCTCAAAAATTGGTTTCAATTTCTCAAACTTGGATGGCGATAAAAGTGATAATTCCCCCACTGTTTGATTGAAATCGCTGATAGTAATCTCGATTTTGGAGCGCGATCGCATAACTCGTGAAGCCTCATCCCAGAAAATACCACTTTGAGAAAATTCGTAATCTTCTGGATCAGGTAGACTATCTGGATGCGCCCGAACATGTTCGTTTTGAAGGACAGAATGTCGGTGAAAGCGATAACCAAATCCCGCTCCCGTACCATAACGGCAGGCATCATAAAGGTGGCAGCTAAGACAAATCGGGTTATCAGATTCTTCAATGTGTTTAATATTTTTCAGAGCTAGTGTGCGGAAAGTACCCGCACGGTGACAATTAGCTGGAGTCAGAGAAAAATTGCTCTTCTCAGTTGGGTGGACTAGAAAAGGTTGTCCAAGGGGTGTCTGTCGAGTTGTGTCACGAGCTAAACCGCTATGGCGTGGGTGTAAATCAACAAAGTTGGTTTCAACTGTGAGAGTCGTCGGGTTACGATGGTCAGAGGCAAGATACCACAACTGGCGACTCCCAAATTCTTCAGATCTCATGCTCCCTGCGGTGTAAGATTTCCCTAACCCTGGTGCAGATTTATCTAAAATATGCTGCCAACCCTTCTTCACAGCCTCAAGCCAAATACTTACCCGTTCGTCACCTAAATAAATAATTTTGGGACACCCGAGTCTTTTATATTGTTCAGGGGTAGGTAAATCTGTTGGGGTATATACCAATATAGCCTGTGGAGCAGAACGTTGAAAAAATCTACGTACTCGTCGCGAAAACCCTCTGCCTGGACGCAACAGACGCTTAATTTTATTTAATTGATGGCGAAGATCATCCCAAAGCCTATGGGGGTTGCGCGATAAACTTTCAAACTGCGCCCAGGTGAGTAACTCGTACTCACCAGTATACTCATCTGGGTCAGCACAAAATTTATCAAGTTGTCCATACCAAGCAACTCGTAAAGTATAACCCCACCGGGCAACTAACTCATAAGTACGGCGGTACTGGCGCATCACATTTTTATTGGCTAGAGCACCCGCATCCGCCCATAAAAGCACATCTTTCGTACCACCCAACCTCTCCTTTGCAGCAGTAAGATACGAATTAAGAGTTTCAGGACTACCCGCAAAGTTACCACCAGCCGCACCAATAGTGATTTGATTTCGCAATTGGGCGATAATCCAAGGCTTAAGAATACCCTCGGCAAGTCCGATATATTGAGCTTGGGGATGTACATCGTTAGCAGGAGTACAAAACGTAAGGGGTAATTCGCCGTTCTTCAGGTGAACAGTTGCACCCTGAGGGCGTTTACGTGTGCGCGAAGTTGCCCATAGGTACTTGGGAACATCTTCAAGCTGTACGTTATCAACTCGCAACTGCCAACCAACAATTTGTCCAAGAGGATTCCACACCGGGCATAGATAACCTGACTGGGGAGTAATTAATGACCGTCCACCAAGGGCAACACCTGCTAATCTATACGAAACCTCAAGATCGAGTTTTTGCCATTGCTCAACTGATTTAAACAAACCGGCGGTTATCAACTCATCATTTAATCCTCGGTGTTTCAAATCCTCTCGGTGATCGGAGCATAACTGTAGTTGTCCAAGAATATCTCGAATTTGGAGATCGCGATCGCCTTCACAAAGGCTGGCAGCATGGTGAGCTTTTTCAATACGCAGGCGTTCAATACGCATACTCCGCCAACGTTCTGCCCACTCTCGACGAGAAGCTTCATCTATATCTCCTAAGTCGCGCCGTACTACTCCCCACAAACCATCACGAGTAAGTTTGAGAAACTGCCAACCAGGAGGTGCTGAATATGCATCCGTCGCGGTCATGCACAACACGGTGTCAGGACTATCGCTTAAGTGACGGCAGCGCCTGCTAGTATCGCCACAAACAGGACAAGGATTATTACGGGAGGTGGGGATGTATTTTATCATGATGCTATGCAGCACGAAAATCCCCAGTGTTTTCATTTCTAGCTTGAATTCCAAATTCAATTTTGCGCTGGTCAATCATCTCTTCAAGCTTGCCAGTTTCCAGAAGTGTCAAATACCGCTCCTCTTCCAACGTCAAATGAGGAAAATTCAGCATTTGGGTTAGCCCGACTCGCACGGGGTAAATTGACCCAAGTTTTTCTAATAACCGAAGTATTCGCTCTCTCTGTTGCATCGAAGGTTCCTCCTGTAATGTAGCATCAACGTTCTGAGGTCTAAGACTCATAGTCTCCAAATAGTTATTTTTTAAATTCCGAAAACCAAACTCAATAAACTCGTTAGTAATTTTAATCACTCGACCAGACTTTTCTAAACCTGATCGCTGTTCCTTTTTAAATTGGTAAACCTGCCCAACTTCAAACCCTCTAAAAGGATTGCGAAATCCTCGACGGACTAAACCCAAAGAGTCTCGAATCGTCGAAACCTCACCACTTTCGATTACATCTAACACTTCACTCCGATGCTCATAGCAAATAAACTTATAGGCTGCATCGATGCTACGGTTGAGTTCCCTTTGCAACGCATTAGCGGCTTGCAATTTGCCTTCTGATGCTAATTGAGAAATAAACTCAAATACTTTTTTACCTTTAGAATAACTACCCGTACTTATTTGCAAATTCTCAGCAACAACAGCACGTACATTTATCCGCTCTGTTTCTTGAGAATTATTTGCATACTCTGCTTTTGTCAAATTTGACAAAAGCAGAGCTTGACGAGCATAACTTGCACCTTCAATTTGACGAGCTTTTGCTTGGGGACGCAGTATTGACTCAAAATATTTACCTTCAACAAACTTCTGGAAATAAGTTTTTTCATCACGGTGAAGATTAAGCGCGAACAACATATCAATCTCTTCAGAAGAGTCAGTATAGTCGCCAATCATTACTGGGACTTTTGGCAAATCAAGCTTTCTGGCTATCTGCAATCGGCACTTACCAGAAAGTACAACGTTTGCTCCGGTGCGTGTTGAAACCTCAAGAGGGGTAATGATTCCCTCTCGCTTAATACTTTCTTCTAATTTAGGGCGATTTTCATTCTCACCATAGATTTCTATTAATTTATGATGAATAACCAACTCGCCTGGGGGGAGATGTAAAATCTGCCGATTTTCTAAACAAAGCATATTTTTGCACAGGCATTCTCAAAGACATGTTTTGAACACAAATAACTCTTGCGCTGAACGAAGACTTAATCTCTCAAATGCTCAAACCCATCCACTGCAAGCATTTGAATAATTAAAGCACTCATCAAAAGCTATGAAGTCTTAAGAAAGTATAAAGTTTTAAAAAAAATCAGCCTGTCAGATAAGTACTGCAAAAATTAACAAAGTTTTGTAAAGATGCGTATATATCAATCCCGAACTGGCTAAATCTACTTAAACAATCTGCTTTGTACCAATCGGGAGGTAAAAAACATCGATTAAAGGGGGAGCGTACACAAGCGGCTAAGTTCATGGTATGATTGATTCAGGTTGATGTTGATTTAAATGCAAAAGCATCTGTCCAGCCTGTAGCTAACAAGTTGGTTTGCTTATGCACTCAAATAAATCCCGCTGTAACGGGTAAATTTGTCAAAGACTCCTGCTCTAACAGGAGTTTTTGGGCTTTTTATGGTAATATGAAACTCAGTATATCAGTTCTAAGACAATTTGGCAAAAATAATCGAAAAATCAAAAAATTAATAAACTAACGGAAAAAGTTCCCTGTTAAATAAACCTTATTTATAGATTAAGAACAAATGGCTGGTCGCAGAGTGCTTACCATTAATCTTTTGCAGAGAGAAGAAGAACTACTAGAAAAAATCGTAGAAAGCAAAAGCAGCAATGAGAAAGTCATCCAGCGAGCTAGTGTAATATTGGCAGCAGGGAAAGGGTATGGAAATACAGAAATTAGCAAAATTTTGAATATAAGCTGTAGTCAAGTAGGAATATGGCGCAATCGTTGGATAGAAGAAATTGCACCATTACTGAAACTAGCTGAACAACAAGGAGTAGAAGACAAACTAGAGATAGTAACTAAAGGACTAAGTGATAGACCTGGACGTGGAAGAAACAAGATTACTGACGCTACTCAAGAAAGCGAAATTATAATGGTAGCACAAAAAGTACGAGAGCAGTGGGGCGGAGAATCAAGACGTGGAGAAAAACAAGAAATAGCTCGCACGGCAATCAATCTGGGAATTGTGCCAGAAATTTCCCCCCGCAGTATAGGAAGACTTTTAGAAAAGCAAAAAACAGCAGCAGGATAAGGCGTCGCGTTTAGCACAAGAGCAAAAAGTCCAGTGTGATGCATCTCTCTGCCCATATTTAGCAAGTCCGGCGAGGAAGAAGCCGAGGGCGAGAAGAAAAGTGTGGCACCCGTTATTGATGAGTTTACCCAGGTTGAAGCCACAAATATAACGACAGTTTATGCGAGCGACATTGATTCAACCTTTGCAGCGATCGCCAAAGCCAAAGCGCAATACTTCACGGTACTAAATAAAGAGATTACCGAGATAACCAGTGAGATGGAGGCACTTAAGACAGAGTATGAAGCGCTTCTTTCATGCCCCCCACACGTGGATTTACTTAGTCACACTCATTACGCCGATTTAGTAGAACAGTGGGAGCAAGAAATTGACTTTTATCGCATTGAACTAGGTAAGATGCAAAACGATCTAACAAAAGTAGAGCATTCCGGCGAAATCTTCCGAGATCGGATTAAATACTTAGAAGTTAGTAATAAATTTGCGTTATTGAACCAAATTCATGAGCTGCTAACCGGGCAAATTAAAGTAACCAGCGACACGCGGTACGGCTTTGCATGTCTGGGCTGCGCGAGTTGATCGACTTGGAGGAGGACAACGAATTGGAACTTTTCTTTATGAGCACATTGCAATCGGTTCGGGGAATCTTGGAGGACTTCTCCGAACAAGATGGTATTGATTTAAGTGGGCTTGATGCAGGTGAAAGGCGGGAGATGAAGCGAGCGATCGGCATGGCTAATAAAGGTTTGCGCTCGGACCACAATCAACGCGAGCGCGAGTACATCAAGAGCGTGATCGCTCAATCGATTGGCTGGAAGGACTTAGAAGCCAGAATGGCTCGAACTGATGAAGGAGGTACAATCCTCGCTTTTAGTTTCATTCCTGAATGAGCGTTATGGGGATTACATAGCTGCCCTCTGCCCTCTGCCTTGCCGCCCTTAGCGGCTTGACCTGACAACTAGAAAAAGCATTTATGAATACAGCACAACTATTACCAAAAACGTTTGAGCTACGAGATTACCAGAAAATTGCGATCGCCCAAGTGTACCACTTTTTTAATCTGGGAATACGGTCAGTCCTGGCGTATGCACCCACGGGAGCGGGTAAGACGGCGTTGAGTTCTCAAATCATCGCCGACTACGTAAGCCAGGGTAAGCGAGTCCTATTCCTGATTCACCGCACTAAGTTGGTGACTCAAACACAACAAACTCTGCTCAAACACTTTGGTGTCACTGCAAGTGTTGTTTGGGCTGATAGGGGCAAGCCGGATTACAGCCAGAGGGTACAAATAGCCATGCTGCAATCTCTACAAAACCGTAAACTTCCACCTGACATTGACTTGGTGATTCTGGATGAAGCACACACCGCCAGCTATTATAAAGTTTATGAGCGAATTGTTACCGAATACTCTAATGGAATAATGGCAATAGGGAAAGCCCAATTTCTAGGGCTGACGGCAACACCTTGGCGAGCGAAAGCAACAGAGGGGTACTGCCACCTGTTTCAAGCCTTGGTGAGATGTCCTTACCCACAGCAGCTGATCGAGATCGGGTATTTGTCCCGTGCAAGGCAGTTTGTCTATAAGGGATTGATTGATGAATCCAAGTTAAGGGTTGCTGATGGGGAGTTTACCAAAGAATCGCTTGATGCCGTTTGCACCTCCGAGCTAAATAGTGAGATTGTCCGGAGGTACATACAGCGTGACCCTAACTTTGCAAGGAAAGCGATCGCATTCTGTGCCAATGTTCGACAAGCCCTTGACCTGACCGCGAGGTTTTTATATGCAGGTGGAAGAAGTGAATGTATCACGGGTGAAACACCACAAAGCGAGCGCGATCGCATTTTTGGAGATTTCGCCAGTGGCTTGATTAGGGTATTGGTTTCTGTCGCTGTCTTGACCGAAGGGTTTGATGAACCAAGCGCTGATTGCGTGCTGCTTTGCCGTCCCGTCAGATCAAGGGCTTTGTTTATCCAATCATGCGGCAGAGGATTGAGGATTTCTCCCGGTAAAGAGGATTGCTGGGTAATTGATTTCTGCGAGAATATCAAACGACTGGGTTTCCCAACCGGGCAGTATGATATCAATTTATGTCCCAAGCCGCCGGAGACCTCCGACGATCCTCCTACCAAGCAGTGCCCTTCGTGCGAATCGGAAATCTACGCATTCTTGATGGTCTGCCCCCACTGCGGACACGTATTTCGTCCCAAGAACAAAGAGAAAGTGCCAAGGGAGGGAAAGCTAGAAGAATACCTAACCCCCGAGCAGCGAAAGCACATTGCATTTTTAAAATCAATAGTCGTAGACCTTTACAATAAAGAAGCCCCCAACTCTCACATGGACTTTACCTTTGAGAAAAAATGGGGATACAAAGTCCCAGAAGACTGGTACGATGGCGTTCTCTTCGGTGAGTTAACGTGCTGGGAGGCAGATGTACAAATTTACTGGCGTTACTTATTGGGGGTATTTTCTAATAGTTCTCCTCAAACTAGGGAATGGCAGATGAAATGTATTAGGAGGGAATTTAAAAGTGCGATCACATGGGCAGAGCAGAACTTTCGTTCGACCTATGATGAAACTGTCGTTCAAGCCAAGATTGCGGAACTGCTTAGCTACCAACCGTGGTGGAAAATATTAAGCTGCTCCCAGGATGCCCCTCTGACGGAAATTTACCAGCTATACCAAGACAAAATCAACCAATGCAATCGGGAACTCGCTCGAAAAGCAAAAATCCTCGAAGCTCGCACCAAAATCTTTAACTTAGCTTTAGAACAAGCCTGCCAGCGTCACGAATTATCCCCCAAAGTAATTTCAATAACTTTTCAAGCTGTTAGGAAGGCTCTAGCACGCCAAGACTTTGCTTCTGCTGCCTTGGCTGTAGATAGCGTCACCCTGGTAGCCAAAGAAATCATCTGGAACAAGCTTGAGGTAGGCGAGCGTGTTTTATTTCGGCGATATCTCTCCGGACTTTCTACGTCTACCACCATTCCAGTGGCACCATCGGCTCAAAGTCTCACGTAAACTAAACGTCCGCGTAGTAGATTGCTGGCTTTTTCTAACGATCATAGTGTGAGCGCCCTACCAAAGTCAAGTGAATATAAATGTCAGTTAATTTACAAAAATGATTTAGGAAAAAAACTGTTTAAAAATAAGTAGGGCTTGCTGAAGAAAAATGGAAGGTAGACTAGGTAAGAGGTTCAAGCCTTTTTCCCCCAAACAAGTGCAAGACTATAACATCTAGAGTCCCAAAACCCTTGCACTTACGTGAGCGATCGCTGGATAAATTTGTAAATTGAGTGACGAAACTACCATTTTGTAAGCTGTGTGGCATCTAGGTTCGCTTTGTGCAGTTTTTCAGCAAGCCCTAAGTAGTCTTATTGGACTCTGTTAATAACCTTGTTCATCAATAAACTTTATGCTGATACCCGAAAGTCACGTTTTAGCACAAGATTTTGCATTAATTCTGGAGTTCATTGATTAGCTTTGCTTATCACAAAAAACTGTATTTTAAAATACAGTTAATTAGACAAAAGTCTGGCTTTAGTCGGTTTTCCAGAGCGAGCGAAAAGTTTTCGGTCTACTGACTTTCACCCCAAAAACACCTGAGTGCATAATCACGTTGGACTCAAGTCAATAATGCGATCGCAAAGCCGCTTGAGCAGAGGCGCTTCATGACTAATAACCAAAACTCCTAACTCACGCTTTTGAGCATAGTTA
>JAQYWP010001266.1 GCA_029379285.1 Rhizonema sp. PD38 | reverse complement strand
CAACAGAAGTGTATGTGCCAATGGATGTGAATCAATCCCCGTTTAATGTAGGTTTCTCAGTAGAATTACCAGAATTTACAATAGAACAGGTGCAAGATTTAGCTCAGCGCCATCAATTGAATTGGAGTGTAACCGAAGTCCGGCAATTGATGGCTATGGTGGGGGGACATCCGTTTTTGGTTCGGCTAGCTTTGTACAACATTGCACGTCAGCACATTACTTTAACTCAACTGCTGCAAACAGTACTTACTGATGGAGGTATTTATAGTGACTATCTACGGCGCTTGGAGTTGATGCTTGCGGAACAGCCTGAGTTAGGAATTGCGATGCGAGAGGTTGTGACTTCTAGCAGTTCAGTGCGATTAAAGACTGTCCCTAAGTTTAAATTACAAGGTATCGGTTTGGTAAAGCTGCAAGGAGATGAAGTGATACCAAGTTGCGAGTTGTACCGTCAATATTTCCAAAACCATTAAAAATTTAACTCACACACTTATCTTGGCTGTATTTTAGGCATTGTATTTTAGATTTAAACTGGTTGCACCTGCCAAATCTTTTCAGATGGCATTGGGCGCATTCATAATCAAAGAAAAGCTAGGAATAAGTGACAGGGAAACAGTAGAGCAAATTAAAGAGAATCCTTATCTACAGTACTTTGTAGGGATATCATCTTATAGTAATGAACCTCCCTTTAATGCATCAATGCTAGTTCATTTTCGTGAAAGAATAAATGTAAATTTAGTAAACCTCGTGAATCAAGAAATGGTGAAGAAGATGTTATAAACAACATCGTCTCAACCATCTGAAAAAAACAGAAGAAAAAGAAATAAGTAATGATGCCAGACGTGAGGCAGAACCTCTTCGTCTTCTGAGGAATCCGGAGAGTGAGCCAAAAAATCGGGGAAAATTAATATTAGATGCCACTTGTGCGCCAGGTGATATCAGCTATCCCACAGATTTAGAGCTATTAAATCAAGCAAGAAGGCAGACAGAAAAAACTATAGACTTTCTTTATGATCAGATAAAAGGGAATTTAGAGAAGAAACCAAGAACTTACAGGGAAATAGCTAGAAGAGATTATTTGGAGGTGGCTTCTAAACGTCGTGTATCACAAAAAGAAAGAAGAAAAGCTATTAAAAAAAAACTCCAATATATTAAAAGGAACTTATCTTATATTGAGCAGTTAATCTCTGACGGTGCAACTCTTGAGGGTCTAAGTAAAAGACAATATAAAATGTTGTTAGTAGTCTATGTAATATATCGTCAACAACTCTGGTTATATGAAAACAAAAAACAGAGTGTAGATCACCGTATTGTGAGTTTGAATCAACCTCACATCCGTCCAATAGTACGAGGAAAAGCTGGTAAATCCGTAGAGTTTGGGGCAAAATTGTCGGCTAGCTACTTTGATGGATATATATTTTTAGACCATATTAGTTAGGATAGCTTTAATGAATCTGGCGATTTAAAAACACAAGTTGAAGCATACAAAAACTACACTGGTTATTATCCAGAATCCGTTCATGTTGATAAAATTTATCTGACAAGAGAAAATCGGGCTTGGTGTACAGAAAGAGGTATTAGAATCAGTGGACCTTCTCTGGGAAGACCTCCAAAAGATGTTAGTAAAGAAAAAAAGAAACAAGCCTTAGAATCCGAGAGAATTCGTAATTCTATTGAGGGAAAATTCGGACAAGTTAAAAGAAGATTTACCCTGGGTAGAGTGATGACGAAGCTTTCTTATACTTCGGAAACTGCAATTGCTATTACTTTTCTAGTAATGAATTTGTCTACTCATCTGTTACGGCTTTTTTATGCTTTTTTCTGTCAATTTTTGAAAACCACACCTTTTTTCGAGTCTTTTATTATTGAAAATTATGTTTCGGCTGATGCCAGATAATACCAACTTATCTATGACTCTTGCTTGAATAACTTACCTTACCTTAATAGGCTTTTTATTGAGTTTTTCAGCAAGCCCTATATAGTTAAGTTTTTTTGCCGACATACTTATGTGGCAAGTCATTAAGAAGTCAATTAAAAGCCAAAATTCTCCAGTTTGAACTCAGTTGCCACAAAGGTTTGATGGAATTGTGGAGTTCAGGAGATAGAGAAATGCTACATCAAATTAGTCAACAATTCGGCACGTTCGTCGTTACTTCTGCTTTAGTTTCGTCTTTCGTCCTGTTAAACTCAAAAGCTGAGGCGCAGATTTCTCATCCACAATTGCAAGCAAAGTGTCCCAAAACTGAAATTCTTCGGAGTCAACAAAAGCAAATATCTCGCATACACATGGTACAAGAGTCAGCCAAACTGATGGAATTGGGAGTTCCTCAACGGCGAGTTAGTGCAGGCATTCGTTAAATTTGCTTGAGGAATCTTGCTTCTCCTCTTGCCACGAAATATAAACACCCGTACATTATAAGCCCCCTATTCTTTGAGCCTTTGCGTCTTTGGCGAGACGAAAAAGACGTAGTTCATTTACCCTAATTGCTGTATTATCAATAACTCTACTCTTTCTTGGCTTTCTTGGCAACGGACACGTTGCTCAACGGGGGGAACCCCCCTTCGGGTTCACCAGTCGCCTACGGCGGGTTTCCCGCCGTA
>JAQYWP010000247.1 GCA_029379285.1 Rhizonema sp. PD38 | reverse complement strand
ATTGAGGTAAGCATTGCTCAAATTAGCGTCTCTCAGGTTTGCTTTATTGAGACGAGCTTTTCCAAAGTCGCTATTCTGAAGATTGGCTTGTTGGAGGTTGGTTTTCTGCAACTGGGAGGAGTTGAAATTTGTTCCAGATAAGTCAGCACCTTGCAGGTTAAGCAAACTCAAATTATATAGAGAAAAATCCCGTCTCCCCTTCAAATAAGCTGCAAGTAAACTTTGAGTATCAAAGTAGCGTCGCGGAACTTGAGACTTTTGACCTTGACTGGAACTATTGCTACTAGGTAAAGTGGTTGTTTTTTTGAGTAAAACATATTGTTGTATACCCCCTAGACGTGCTTCAGTTGCGTCTGTAACTTTGGCTCTTCTTGCCCGAATTGCTGCCGCTACCTGCGCCACTCCGCGTCCGGAGGTGTCACATCTGGTACTGCTTACACTAACATTAGATTCTTCCAAGCGGTTGTACATCTGCTCATTCGAGCCAGCATGAGGTTTAACTAACAAACCTTGTGCCAAACTGTCTAGGTATGGCTCTACTTCTAGCGCTTTTAGTACTTCCTGTGCTGACTGATAGCGATTGCGAACAGACACTTCCAGCATTGTCCGCAGCACTTTGGTTAAGCGATCGCTAATCTGCACTCCTTGCTCCCACATTATGTCACCTGTTGTCCGATTGTATTCCAAATCCTTGGGAGATTTGCCTGTCAGCAGATAAATGCAGGTTACGCCCAGTGCGTAAACATCACTGGCGAAGACAGGACGCATTGCCATTTGTTCTGGAGGCGCAAAACCTGGAGTCCCAATTGCATACACTGTTAATGCCGTTTGCCCTGACAAGTTAAACGCAGCATTACTTACTTGGTTTTTAACAGCGCCAAAGTCGATGAGAACCAATCTGCTATCTTGAGAGCGGCGAATCAAGTTAGCTGGCTTTATATCACGGTGAATGACTTTTTGATCGTGGATATATTGTAGTAATGGTAGGATTTCTCTCAAGAATTGCCTGAGTGCTACTTCGCTAAAAACTCCAGCGCTTTTGATCTCTTGTTGTAGAGTTTGACCACTGATGTATTCCTGAACTAAGTAGAACTGTTTGTACTCTTCAAAATAGTCAAGTAAGCGTGGTACTTGGGGATGGTTGCCAATTTTACCTAAAGTATCAGCTTCTCTTTTAAAGAGTTCCCGCGCCATTTCTAAAATATGTGGTGTTTTTTCTGAAGGACGTAGTTGCTTGATAACACAACTCCGTTCACCGGGCAAGCCTTCATCCTGGGCTAAAAATGTTGCACCAAAACCTCCCACACCCAAGCTTTTTAACACCCGATAGCGATCGCGCAATAATAGCCGCGAGCCACAAGACTGACACCTTTTACTAATTGCTAAATTTTCTGGGTTAGAACACTTAGGATTTATACAGTAGCTCATGTACTGTCAACTCGCTGCACGAATATTGAGGGAGAGCGTTAAACTCTATTCTCAATTATTGAAATAAAAATCGATTTTTACCAAGTCATTTTTGCGGTAAATCTTTTAAAGACTTGTTGAAGCTGTACTGAGCTTTACGTAAAGCAATCGTAAATAGAATCACCTTTCTTTCTTTACTATACTGTCTTTATAAAACCGTGGCATATGTATAAGTTAAAATCTTAAATAAAGATTAAAAAATATATTTAAATATATGAACAGTTATTCAACTGTTATATTAAGTTGAGGAGAATACAAGGAGAAGACCAAATGACCACCGTAACCCAAATGAAATGTGCCTGTGAATCTTGCTTATGTGTTGTTGCGATTGAGAACGCCATTAATCAGGACGACAAATACTATTGCTCTGAAGCTTGTGCAGAAGGACATAAAACTATGAAAGGCTGTGGTCACAACGGTTGTGGCTGTTAATCATCAAGTCAAGAGTAGGGGCAGGTTTTACCTTTTCAATATTCAATAGGTTATTGTCGGTTAAAACCTGCCTGTACAGGAGTGAGGAAGGGAAATTTTCACTCCGCTCCTCCTCTACGGGCGAGTTTGGTAAAGATAATGTGTTTACTCAGGTACTTTGTAGATTAAACCCGCCCTTACACTAAATTACAGTCCCGACATGACATCTCTTGCTGCTTCTAATGTCCGATCAATATCTTCCTCTGTATGAGCCAAAGAGGTAAACCCAGCCTCAAATTGAGATGGTGCCAAATAAATGCCACGCTCTAACATCCCGCGATGGAATCTACCAAACTTGGGTGTATCGGACTTTTTAGCATCCTCATAGTTATGAACTGGTCCATGTGTGAAAAATAGACCAAACATGGCACTAATTTGAGCGCCACAAGCTGCATGACCAGTTTGTTGGGCAATATTTAGTAAGCCATCTGTCAGCTTCTTAGTAATCTTGTCTAGGTACTCATAATTGCCAGGCTTTTGTAGTAATTCCAGTGTTTTAATTCCAGCAGTCATTGCCAAAGGATTACCAGAAAGTGTACCAGCTTGATATACTGGTCCTGCAGGCGCAATCATCGACATGATATCCCGACGACCGCCATAGGCTCCCACTGGTAAACCGCCGCCAATCACCTTGCCTAACGTGGTTAGGTCTGGGATGATGCCAAACTTCTCCTGAGCGCCCCCGTAAGCAATGCGAAAGCCTGTCATCACCTCATCAAATACCAATAATGCCCCGTGTTCGTGGGTAATTTCCCGTAAACCTTCTAAGAACCCCGCATCGGGAGCAATAAATCCAGCATTACCCACGATAGGCTCGAGAATCACACCAGCAATCTCGTCGCGGTTCTGCTCAAATAAGGCGAGGACTGCTTCCAAGTCATTAAAAGGCGCAGTCAGGGTATTAACAGTCGCCGATTTAGGTACGCCAGGAGAGTCAGGTAAACCGAGTGTTGCAACACCAGAACCTGCTTTCACCAAAAACATATCAGCATGACCGTGATAGCAACCCTCAAATTTGATAATTTTGTCGCGTCCAGTGAAAGCCCGCATCAAACGCAGCACTGCCATACAAGCTTCTGTACCGGAGTTAACAAATCTAACCATTTCGACGCTCTTAACGGCATCGATCACCATTTCTGCCAGTATATTCTCTAATAAACTAGGCGCTCCAAAGCTCGTACCTTTTTCCAAAGCTCCATGCAGTGCAGCAATCACTTCAGGATGAGCATGACCGCAAATTGCAGGTCCCCACGTACCTACGTAATCTATGTATTGATTATTATCTACATCCCAAATGTAAGCACCGTTGACGCGGTCAAAAACAATTGGTTGTCCACCTACAGATTTGAAGGCTCGGACAGGTGAACTCACTCCTCCTGGCATGAGGTTTTGTGCTGCTGTGAAGATTTCTTGTGATTTTGCCGTTTTAATTGTGGTATTAATCAAGGTTCTCTCCATGTAATGGCTGTAAAAAGTTCTATCCTAGGATAGGTGGAAAAACCGCTATGAAATTATATGTTAGAATGATTAAACCAAAAAAATAACAGATATGTTGTACCAGTCCAATCAAGATTTACCTTTAGAGATTCGTACTCGTTTATCTGAGGCATACCAAGATATTTATCGGGCAGCTTACAACTCGGCAATTCATTGGTACGGTGAAGCGCCAAAGGCTCATAAAGTGGCATTGGGTGCTGTCAAAATGCAGTCGGCAACGCATGGAAAAGCTCTTGTGTAAGGTGTAAATAGTGAAGCAAGTTAGAACGAACGTGCAGTGTATCCTTTAGAAAATGATATCGTAAACACGCGAGCTATTGATATCGAAGTAATCTTTTGGGTATGTTTTATTCCAATACACATTCACTGCACGATGCTATTCCCGTTGATCAGATTCGCTACGACGAAAGGGGTCTTGTACCAGCTATAGTTCAGGATTACCTTGATGGTACTGTGTTAATGATGGCTTGGATGAATAGAGAGTCATTACAGAAAACTTTAGATAGTGGAGAGACATGGTTCTGGAGCCGTTCTCGTAAAGAATTGTGGCACAAAGGTGAGACTTCCGGACACATCCAGAAAGTACAGAGCATCCGTTACGATTGTGATAGCGATGCACTCCTAGTAGGGGTAGAGCAGGTAGGAGATATAGCCTGTCACACAGGAGAGCGGAGTTGTTTTCATCAGGTTGAAAGGAAGATAGAGCCAGCTCCTGGAGATACTTTATCACAACTGTTCGCAACGATTTGTGATCGCCGTGAAAACCCGCAAGAAAACTCATATACTTGTCAATTGTTTGCAAGCGGCGACAATAAAATTTTGAAAAAGCTGGGTGAGGAAACCGTTGAGGTGGTGATGGCTTTTAAAGATGATCAACCAGATGCGATCGCAGGAGAGGTTGCTGATTTGCTTTATCACACACTTGTGGCTTTAGCTCATCATGACATTGATTTAAAAGCAGTTTATCGTAAATTGCAAGAGCGCCGACGATAATTAATAACTCTGCCTGAAAATTAAAAATTCGTTTTCTCTCGTTAAGCAACTCCAAAAGTTGCAAGATAGCTAGCATACCCCGTTCTGATTGGGATTTCTAATTAGGAGTAAAATGGAGTTAAACGTATTATTTAACTCCATTCTATGCAGTATCTATCACCACAACAAGTTTACAAACAATATGGTTTCCACCCGAAAACTTTAGCTGATTGGGCAGACGCAGAAAAAAGAGATTATATACGCTCCCCAGGCGGTCACAGACGTTATAGCCAAGCTTCCTGAGAACGGATTAAAGGTGGAACAGATAACCGAAAAGTAGTGCTATATGCCAGGATTTCAACAAGTGGTCAAAAACTAGAACTTGAGAATCAAATTACTTATTTGGGTAAAAACTACCCAAACTGTGTTTGTGTCTCGGAAATTGGGTCGGGAATGAACTTTAAAAGAAAGAAGTTTATCGCTCTGATTCTGGATGTAACTAAAGGACAGGTTAAAGAAATAGTTGTAGCACATAAAGACCGATTAGTTAGGTTTGGATTTGAGTTCATAGAGTGGTTTTGTCAGTTGCATAATTGCCCGATTATTGTTCTCAACAATGTCAAACAGTAGTTACTACCGTCAATCAGACTGCAAAACAAATGAACAATTGTATATTTTGGGGTAGACTCCAATTTACTACGATATGTTGTTCCGCCTATAAGCAATATCAAGCACAGAGTACTCTTGGTTTCCGCTCTTGGTGCTGGAAATTGGGGAAGTAAACTGATCCCCCACTTATTGTTGCAATCATCGAAAAAGCTTGAATTGCGATCGCAGCCAGCAACTCAAGCTTTTTAATGAGTGCGGAGTGACGACTTTTTATGATCAGAACTTATACGTTGTTTACCATCACACAGTAGCAGTCCATCCACTTGTACGAGCGGGTTTGAGCAGGTAAGTTTGGACGGTGCCGTTAATGTTGATTGTTTATTCATTGTGGGGTGTTATCTAAATTCCACTTTTCTTCTATGCAATTTTCGTACCCATTTCACAAAATTCAATAAATTTACTTATCTATAAGTATAATTTAAAACTTTTAGCTTAAACATAGATTTTAAGTATGCTTACTACTGACAATTAATTATTGTTTCAGATAAAACAGTTAGAGTCAGGAGAAACTAACTATTCTTTAAAGTTATATTTGATACACACCTAAATATTAATAGTTGAGTTTTGTGCAGTTATTTGCTGGTTTTTAGCAGTCTAGGGTATAAACGCCCTAGACTAGGATCACCTGTTACTGATAATATTCCTGACGGTAAAATCTATAGCGAGGTCATAAATGCGTCATATAAACTTATGGGCAGTTTTTCCCATGACGCTCTTAGCAAGCAGCTTCTACCAAGAATTCCACTTGAGACCTTCTTTGGCACAACCAGCATCGAACTTGCCTGGTGTTGAAATCAAACAGACTCGTTCGACTTTATTATCACGGGCATATTACCTCTCACGGTTAGAAAAAGAGGTCATCATAGAAACGAATAAAGTTAGGAAAAATCCTCAATCATATATTCCCATACTGGAAGATTATAAAAACCGCTTCCAAGAGAAACGGGTTAAAGTTGGCGATCGCAAGTATATGCTGACAAAAGAAGGAGTAGCAGCAGTCGATGAAGCCAATCAATTCCTAAAGTCAGTACCTCCTGTCGGAGAGTTGAGTTCATCTGCTGGTATGTCTTTGGCTGCTAAAGACCTCGTTGACGACCAAGGACCAAAAGGCACATTCGGTCATAATGGGAGTGATAGAAGCGATCCTTCTGTTCGCATTAACCGTTATGGCAAGTGGCAGATAAGTGCTGGTGAAAATATTGCTTATGGCTCTGAAACCGCTCAAGGTATTGTCATGCAGTTAATTATTGACGATGGTGTTCCCAATCGCGGCCATAGGAAAAATATATTTAATCCAAATTTCAAAATTGCTGGGGCAGCTTATGGCCGTCACTCAGTATATAAAACGATGTGCGTCATTGAGTACGCTAGCAGCTATCAAGAACAATAAAGCAAGCAAGTTGCTTGCTGGTAATAAGTAATCGGGAATGGCAAGAAAGAAAAATTTCCAATTCCCAGGTTATAAGGATACAGGGTGGCAGTTGATGATCTTCATCTCCAAGAGTGATAATTGCACTTCATGACTAAAAGAGTGCAATTTTCGTGCCAATCACAAGGGGTATAGGGAGATGGGTAGAAAAAATTTCTCCTTGTCTCCCTTGTCCTCTGTGCTTTCTCCCGATTAAAAGGGGCGTGGTTTTGCTATACCATATCCTTGGGCATAATCTACCCCAAGTGATCTAATTTTTTCTAAGATAGCGTCATCTTCTACAAACTCGGCGATAGTTTGAATTCCCATGACATGGCCGATTTGATTGATCGCTTCTACCATTGCAAAATCAATCGCATCTTCAACTATATACTTGACAAAACCGCCATCAATTTTTAAGTAATCAACTGGCAGGTTTTTGAGATAAGCAAAAGAAGACATACCACTGCCAAAATCATCCAAAGCGAAACGGCAGCCTAGTTCTCTAAGTGAGTGGATGAAGCTAGCGGCTTTCCCTAAATTGGCAATGGCGACTGTTTCAGTGATTTCAAAGCAGATGGTTTTGGGTGGAATCTGGTGTAATGCAAACTGCTCCTGTACAAAGTCAGTAAATTGGTCGTCGTTAATACTTACACCCGAGAGGTTAATAGCATACAAACAGTCACGATGTTGAGAGCCACCCTGCTGTCGTAGATTTGTAAACACCGTGTGGATAACCCA
The DNA here is from genome assembly GCA_029379285.1 of Rhizonema sp. PD38. Lineage (GTDB taxonomy): Bacteria > Cyanobacteriota > Cyanobacteriia > Cyanobacteriales > Nostocaceae > Rhizonema. The sequence goes on along the minus strand of JAQYWP010000247.1, from coordinate 2,561 downwards.
GCGATCAATAGTTTGCATCAGATTGTAGCGTTCGGCTGCCGGAAGAAACGCTGATGGTGACACTATATTCCCTGTCTCGTCAATCAGGCGTAGGAGGACTTCACAGTGTTCTTCTAAAAGCTTCGTTTGGGTAACGGGGACGATTGACTGGTAGTAAAGACGGAAACGATTATCTTCCAAAGCTTGATTAATCCTAGTTACCCATTGCATTTCACCATGTTGCCGTGCTAATTCGATATCATCAGCTTGATAGACATGTACGCGATTGCGCCCGTTGTTTTTGGCGACATGGCAAGCTGCATCGGCGGCAATTAAAACACTATTCATGCTTTGAGTGTCTGCGTTAACCATCGCCAGTCCAATACTGACACCAATATTGAACGTTGTTTCCTCCCACACAAAACGAAACTTTTGAATTACCTCGCGTAAATTATTTGCAATCCACATTGCTGGTTCTAGAGGACAATGGTTGAGTAAAATGCCAAATTCGTCTCCACCCAATCGTGCTAAGATATCGGAGGAGCGCAAATAAGTTTGACACAAAATACTCACTTGGCGTAAGAGTTCATCGCCAGCTATATGACCACAAGTATCATTCACTATTTTGAACTGGTCTAAATCCAAATAAAACAATGCATGTTGCTCATTATAAGTCTTGGCAGCGATGACAACTTTCTCTAAGTGGTTTTCAAATTCACGTCGGTTCATCAGTTCTGTCAAGGCATCGTGACTGGCTTGCCAGGATAATAGACGTTCCATGCTGCGGGTTTTGCTTGTATCGTGAAATACCATAACGGCACCAATGATTTTGCCATCGTGAGTGCGGATCGGTGTTGCGGAGTCATCGATAGATAACTCACTACCATTACGGGTAATTAAGATACTATGATTGGCGGCGTTTACAATAGAACCTGAACGCAAGGCTTTTTCAACTGGGTTTTCTAAAGATTCACGGGTAATTTCGTTGAAAATTCTGAATATTTGTGATATCGGCAATCCCAATGCTTCAGATAAACTCCAGCCTGTGAGTGCTTCTGCAACTGGATTAAGATATTTAATCAAGCCTGTCGCATCTGTTGTAATAACAGCATCCCCGATAGATTGTAAAGTCACTAAAGCTAGCTCTTTTTCTTGAAAGAGTTCTTGTTCGGTGCGTTTGCGTTCGGCTATTTCTTCGTGTAGTTGTTCCATAGCAGTCGAGAGTTCGCTGGTACGCAAAGACACCCTCTGTTCTAGCTCTTCGTTTGTTTGTTTGAGAGAAGTTTCAGCTCGCCGACGCTGATAATCTACGACATTAAGGAAGCGACTATTCCACCAAATGATAACTGCAAAGATGAAAACATCTAAAATGCTTAACAGGCACAACCCCAACTCAGCAGTATAGAACTGCGATCGGTAGCCGAATAAGGTGAGCCAATAAACAATAGGTAGGAAGACAATCTCAGCGATTAGCAAACGCCTCCCCATGATGCCACCTGCGTTACTACTGGCGATCGCAACCATTAACCCACGATCTGGATGGGCAAATAGAATGCCACATGAAAGCAGAAGGAATGCACTAGCTGTATGTATTGCAATTGATGTTAAAGAACCAAGCCTGTAAAAGTAGGCATTGCCGTAGACATAGCTTAACAAGCTAAATAAGGCTATTAAGAATATTACGACTGCATAAAAATGAGCGATAAGATATTTAGGGCGCTTTTGACTTAACAGCAGTAAGCTCAAGCCAAGTAAGACGAAGGTAACAGCGACATGGACTGCCATTCTACCTGGAGTAACATCACCTACTTTGTTCATAGTGGTTGTGAACAAAAGTTTGTCGATGCCCATATCTAAGTTGAAACTATACTCTATCAGTGTTAATAGACCAATCAAAAGGACAAGGACGGCACAGGCTTGAGTAGCGCGGCGCGTCATCCTGCTGGTTGGTTGCCATTGGCACAATCTCAGAGATATTCCAGCAAAGAGCAAGCCGATCGCTGTATTGGGCTTCATTGCTACCCATTCCGGCAAGATGCTCTTGAGAAAAGTAATATCCTTTATCCAACCCAGAATAACACTACAACCAATCAGGGCTACGACAATGCTGATGTTCTTGGAAAAAGACTGGAGTAAAGCAATCACATTTGGAGACTGCCAACGAAACCGTGTATCAGAAGCACCCATAACTTTCTACATTCAACATTGCTTGTTTTTGGAGGCTCAGTCAGCATTCTCAGCGCTCTACAACCCATGTCTATTTATAAAAGAGGTAGAGGTCATTTGTCATCCTTTTTACATTTTATTACCGAGATATTAAGGTACATTTTCGGTGGACTCCCTACTCCTTGGAGGCTATTTGCGCGTCTTAGCGCGACACTCCTGCAACGCGGTGGCTCCTCCCTACTCCCCGCCTTCACCTATCATTTTTGAGTTAACGGGACTATTAGTACCCATAGCAACTTCTATATGTATTCTGAATTCTCGTCAACAGGGTATGTTAATATATTTATCAATTCTGAAAGCTATGTTGGATAGGTGGATTTAAACAAATATGGAAGCAGCAATTTTATTAGCAAAAC
>JAQYWP010001265.1 GCA_029379285.1 Rhizonema sp. PD38 | reverse complement strand
ATAGAATACTACTCGATATTTAAAATAAAATAAACTTTTCTATGATGAAAAAGTTAAACCCTCTTATAGGGTTAGAAAATAAAAGCAATTAAGAATTAATTTATCATTTGATGATAGTAATAATTTTGCTATTTGAACACCAATAATACTTTTGATATTTCTTCATAAAATTGTGTAGTTTTTCTGTTTATTAACTGCCTAACATCTTATACTAAGTATAGTAAAATTTATATACTTGTGTTTTTATTTACTTAAAAAAAAACAAAACCCTTGAAAAATTTGCATATCAAAATTAAAGATATTGTAAATTTTAAAAATAATTTACGGATAATATGTATTGCTACAAATGATTTGTGAAAGTGGAGAAACTGGGTTTCTGAAATTGTAAATTTTTACCCTAAATTTAAATAAACGGTCTGAGTCGAATGGCACTCAGGGTAAGAGTAATCGCATAGCTTCTAAGCTCGACTTTATCCATTTAGGCGGCATAGCCCAAGGTATCGGTTAAACGTTCCAACAAAGCACGAGGGACTTTCACCATATCGGTATCGGAGTGCGACATTGAAAAAGTACTTGACCACAGAATCAGAAAACAAGAGCGATGTCTCCGCCAACACCAAGGGCGAAAGCATCAAAGAAAGTGGGTAACTCAGATCTGTACGTTTGCTCATTTTGTCAGGGTAAGAGGAATTAATGCCGGACTGGGTAAGGTTTCAATGCGATAGTGTATCGGCTAAAACCTAACCGTGTAATACGTGGAAAAGGAGAATTGATAGCAATGGTGTAATACATGGTAAACTCAGCCTAGAAAATCCATGTATTACATGAAAAATGAATTCATGAGCCAGCGTATTACATGAATCCAAAAAAGTCCTACACGATGGAGTAGTACAATCAGGCTCAAATTACCGTTACGGAGTAAGTAAAGCTTTGTCTGAAAAAGACTTATTTACAATTTTTTTGTTACAATACTTATGAATAAGTATTGTTGACTTAGCAAAAAAAAGACTGAGAATACGCTTTAAACAACATACTATTGAACCTGATGTTTAGGAATAGTTTGACACAAATTTTTTGGGAGATCGCATGAATTTAAACTATATAAAGAACAAAATTTTCCCTCCGGTCAAAATTCTGTCTACATTTCTCATAACAGGTGCGCTTGGATTAGAACTTTGGAATATTTATGCAGTTATAAATGAGATTATAGTACCAAGAAGCCTTCAGGCAATCTTTTGGATCGAGCGTTTCGCCGTCATAACTCATTTAATAGAGGGAGTGATAGCATCTTTTTATGCACATTCAAAAAAAAAGAGACCAATAAAATATGGCGCTTATACTTTTTTTGTGGGCACAATCGGTCTATTAGAACTGTTTGACGACAGTTCAATCTCTAAAGAAAGATACCTCGTTAACTCTGAAGATGTGGCTTCTGAACTACAACAACAGTCTCCTGATGACAATTAATCAAGCAGCTTGGAAATCTGGTACTTTAGAAACTTACTCATAAAATCTTCTTCACTTGGTTTTCTCTAGACTCAATCTGTCGTCTTTTCCAGTATTCAGGTTTACGCTTTCCATGTGCGATCGCAATAATCCAAATAAGCTCCTCAGAGCTTCCGGTTTCAAGGATGTTGATTCAGTTTAACGAGAAATCTGAGAGATTTTGAGAAAGTTCCAGAATTTACAATCCAAGATTGATTAACTTAGCTTTTAATCTTGGCATTGCACTCTTATCTCCGAAATAACCCTAATATTAACATACAATATTTTTTAAGTTCCAAACCCGGTAAACTGACGCACATAGGGTTCGTGAAACGCTAAAATAATATCTTGCTTGGGTACTCCCATTTCAAGTAATCGATTGGCAATTCCTTCTTCTGTACCATCGTGTTGAATCCATATCTTCCCATCTTTAATATCGAGATGTAAAATACAGCCAAAATCGCGTTTATTTCCACGCCAGCCAACATAAAGCAATTGATAGTGATCTTGCTGTTCGTCAAAAATTGTTTGTACTTCATACTCTTCGGCATTTCGTGACATCGAAGCTCGCTTTTGCCGCTCGGAAAGAAGATGTTGAATATATTGCCGATATTTTTCTACAGCCATTGACGAATAACCTCCTCTTGTACATCGTAAACAATCAATCGTAACTGATATTTTGCCACTGCCGATGTAATAAATTTCCTTTGAAAAAAACTTTCATAAATTGGGACGCGAACAGCTAAATAAAGTAAGCGAGCAGGTTCAATTTTATCTAATGCATCCCGATAATTTAAAAATTGTCCTAAAGCAGTATGAAATTCTGAAACATTCGATGGACTAATAAAACTTTTAATTTCCACCGCTATTTTTTGTCCGTCTCGCTCTGCGCCTAAAAGTTGCTCCGCTGCTAAATCAATCTCAAAATCTACATCATCCACATTGATTTCATAAGGATCAGCCGTAATCTTCCAGTCATCTTTTTCTAAAGCATTTCTGACGATATTATGAAATCTATCTTTTGCCATAAAAGTTCACTATGCTAAAAATTAGCGTGATTAAATGTAGATAATACGCAATATTTTCTTTAATTTCTATTTTAACTTAGGTGTTAGTTT
>JAQYWP010001264.1 GCA_029379285.1 Rhizonema sp. PD38 | reverse complement strand
AAATAAATATCTTCAGAATAAGGATTAAGGTAGGGACGCTGCAAATCAATACCTTGTCGGCTAAAATGCTGACAGATTGTATTTATTCGCTCCTCAGTGGAATTTTTGCCTTTTTGCCAAGCTTCCAATAAAGCAGTCGCGACAACATGACATCGGTTTAATCCAAAACTTTCTCTAAGTGCAAATTTTTGGGTTGGCTCTTCTGCTAAACTCAGCCCTGGAGCCAAAAACTTGGTGAATAAGGGAACTTGCTCGTGGAAATGAGATTGATGTTCTAGATAAACATCTTGAAGGACTTCTCTGACTGACGGATAGTCATTGCGTTCAAAATAGAGTATTCCCGAGTCATAACGTCCGTATGCAGAGGGATGCGATAAAACTTGAAAACTGAAGGGAATCGCTACAGCATTCAGTTGCAATGTCAAGCTTTTCATTAGGGCGATCGCACCAGATGGAGTCAAGTTGAAGTAGATTCGCCCCACACCCAAATCAGCATCTGGGTAGCCCAGTTGTTCCTGCCCCACATTGCTAAGTGCAATATAAAAACCGTTCTGTAGTCGATTTTTAGGCATCCAAATCGCAATATTATCACCTTTGACTGATGGCATTGTCGGTTCTTTAAGGTGCTCGCGTTCAACGTACAATGTCAAACCGCCTTTAATGACTGCCAGACTGCCATCAGGTTCAAGCCGTAACACCTGCCAATTAGGGTCAAAGTAACCTATACCATTGTTGCTTTTGTGTAATAACTCGTAAAATTGCCCGTCGATCCCCAAATTGGAGTTGTCTAAATTTTGGTGTCGTTGGTCGTTGGTAACATCACCATTTACAGCTAAGGTAGTTTGTAGAGAAGCATTGTAATAGATCCCGTGGAGGAAATTTCGTAGACGCATGGTCAGAAATTTCTGCTGCAAAGCTGTTGAAGTTTGCTGAAATCGTTCTGCAACTTCCGTCTCCAAGGCAAAAGCTTGATAATTGGGATGGCGAATGCAAAAATTAGCCTCTATTTGAACGTTACTAGCAATCTCAAAGAGCGAATTTAGCATGATTTGGATACTTGGGGAAGAACAATAACTCCTGTACGGGCAGGTTTTGTCCGAAAACATACCTATTTATTGATAGGTAAAACCTGCCCCTACTAAAACCCACGCAGACGAGTTTTGTTGTAGTAAAGGCGAAGCAAATTTTGCTGTGTATCTACTGGAGGGTGGGTAGCCAATTGCGTAAAAGGTTTGGTGATTTCTGATTCTCTTAGACCAAAAACCGTTAACACAGATTGTTGTGGTCCTGTTAGTAAAGTTTTGGCTATCTGAAGCATACATATACCAGTATTATTAAAGTATTTGCGGTCTTGGATTGTTTGCTGTATATGATGAATTAGGATTAAACCTGCAAATTGAACAACTCGTAAAATAAAGTCCTGACGGTACTCAAGAATCATTGGGAAAGCATTCAAATATGACTGAAGAAGTACCAGCATTGAAGGTTGGATAACTTCTAATGGTGTCATCGCCAGATGCAGAGACTCTTCTAACTCGATAGTGGGATCTACGATGAGACTGTGAAGCCAAATTTTCAAATAGCTTGCCACTAAACTTCCCAAATCAAAGGCTGGATCTCCCCAACCACAAGCTTCCCAATCTATAAGTCGCACAAGGCAGTTGTCTAATTGCTCCCACCTGGAATGCACTAAAATGTTTTCAAATTTTAAGTCATTGTGAGTTAAGCAGCAAGGACGCCATTCACTTGCTAATTCTGCAATTGCTGCTTCTAAACTTTCGTAACGCTGGTAGAGAACATAAAATTTCAGCGCCTCTAGAGGAACAGTACTAAAGATTTTCGGTTCTATTGACTCTATGCCCTGTACTGGATTGTAAAACTGATAGCGGAACTCTCCTTGAGGAGCAGTTGCCATAAAATTACGATACTCTTGACGATTGAAGGTGGCACGATGTAGCACTCCTAAGGTTGTGCCAAGTGCGATGGGAATTGCTTCTGGAAAATACGAATTGTGGTGGTAAAAACTTGCCAGTTCGAGATAGTCCGTTAAATAGTTCCGCACAAGGATAGAATTTTCCTCATCAAAATGCGTGACTAAGGGTGCGATCGCAGAAATATTTCCCAGAACTGGAAACCGCTGTAGTAGTTGGTGAAATACCCATTCTTTAAATAACTCTTGCTGTGTTCCATCATTTTCAATATGACGTTCTTGTTTAACCAAGAGTTGACGATTTCCTGCTAAAGTAACTTGTAAATTAAAATTCTTCTTACTACTGTTAAATAATTGAGTATATTCAGCGTCGTCTTCTGAGCTACTCACACCGATAGTTTGCAGATACTGGATAACGTTATGATCACACAGTGAAATTAACATTTAATATTTCCTATATTGTATTTATGGGTAATGGGTAATAAGGAATGGATAATGGATAATAGGAAAGATCATTACTTCTTTCCTCATGCCTAATTCCCAATGCCTAATTACCACATAGGACACATCTTCGACTTAGTAATTTTATTTAGTATTGGCTTTATTTATAGAGAATTTGGTAGATAACAACAAGCTTAAAAATTACAAGAACGAATTCTTGATCCTACTTAGTC
>JAQYWP010000246.1 GCA_029379285.1 Rhizonema sp. PD38 | reverse complement strand
CTCTTAGCCTGTATAGTTTTGAGATTTATTTCTTCATCAAAAATGTTTAAGTTCCTTTAAATATGAGTAAAATAGTTATTACTACAACTTTCAATCCATCTCCTATATTTACAAATGTTAGAAGCTACACAACAAATATATCTATCACAAATAGTGTTGCTGATATTTATTTTCCTAACCCATCTAATTTAAAAACTGACAACTACTCATTTCCTGTTACACTGTTACTACAAGGTGCTAATGTAGATAAATCAGATTATTCAAATTATGCTAGTAAGGTAGCTCGTTATGGGTTTGTTGTAGTTGTACCCAATAACGCCCGCGCGCTACCATCATTAGGCAGAGGATTTTTTCCTCAAACAGAGCAAATTAATGCTGTTCTTGCACAAATGCGAACAGAAAATTCTAATTCTAATTCACCTGTTGCAGGTATTGTTAATACTCAAAAACTAGGATTGCTCGGTCATTCCTTTGGAGGTGGTGTAGGATTGTCGGCAATTGCGGATGTTTGCTTGCCTCGTTTTTGTTCTGAGCCTACAAGCTTACCGACTGAAGTCGTAGCTGCCGCCTTTTATGCTACGGCTTTAGTAAGAACTTCAGATCCAAACGTTTTACCAGTGGAATATATCCCTATTAATAATTCTAGAATTTCTGTTGCTTTATTAAAAGGAACACTGGACGGTATAATTCCTCCGTTTTTAACTGATGCAACTTACGACAATATACAAAATCCTCCAAAAACTTTGATAAGTTTAACAGGTGCCAATCATTACGGTATTACAAATACCAGCAACCCACCAGGAGCATTCCCAGACAGTAACACACCTACGATACTTCAAGATGTAGTAATTGAAACTTTAGCTCGCTGGAGTGGGTTATTTTTACGTGCAAGTATTCTTAATGATCAGGACGCGTTTAATTATGTGTATTTCACGGGTGATGCTACTGATCCCAATGTTACAGTAATTAGTGAACCCCAATAGTTGATACGAATTCCAATAATTTTGACGTGCTGAAAGCTGCTTAACTATCCCACTTAAGGCATTTTGCAATTATGGTTAATTGCATAAGTTGATTTCAATGACATCTATATATTTTTAGAATAAAAAGCAGAATAAGCGCTCATAATACTTTCATGAGTGAATGTTCTTCAAAATATTGTCATTATCAAAGCAAAACAGCAAGGAGTTTATCATGCATCGACAAATGTGCTGGTTATCTGTGTCTGGCAAAGAAGGAGAAAAGATTTTGTATTTGCAGCTTGCACCTAACGAACCATGGCGTCCCTACACAGTTTTTCCGCAATACGCGGTATCAGACTATAAAATAGATGGCGGTTCTAAAGGTTGGGCAACTTACCAAAAATTGTTGAAAGCAGGTTGGACTTTGGTGGCTAGCACACAAGCAAACCAGTTTAGTCATCGCACAACCTCTGTTTTTCCTGTTAAGTCTAACTAGGCGCATCCGTAGATGGAATTACACAAGTACTTGAGCGTTGTGACCAGTAAGACTGTACTGTGACATTATTCACTTTACCAGTATTCGTGCAAACATCAGCAATTTCGCACCAACCACTTTGAGAACAAGTACCTGCTGTACCTAAAAATGCTGTACCTTCTGGATCGGTGCAAGACTCGACTAACTCATGGGAAAAAACTGTGGTAATAAAATCGAGTTGCCCATTATTAGTTACCCATGCAAAATGAACATTAGCTGACTGAGAGTTCTTTTTATTTTTGTATTTGAAAAATGTATGTTCTCCAACAAAGCTTTTATCAGCTTTAGCGTTTATTGGCATGATCGCAAAATATAAAATTTGATTGTTGGTAAGAGGACTGACAACTATTCCGGTATCAATCAAGCCTTGAATCAGATGAGCAACGTCATTATTTTTAAATGACTTGGGTGGTTCGGATGTTGTCACAACTTTTGATTCCAATAAACTTCCTGATGAGATACTACGATATTGTGACAATTCTGACATGTAAGAGCTAGACAAAATAGTAGCGATCGCCTTAGTAACTTCACTAACTGTGGGCGATGGCGGAGGATTTGAATCCCATTCTCTTCCCCAGAAAATCAACTGTACTTGAACGTTCGTCAAAACAGTTCCCCCATGATCTGTGAAGTTGATCTTAGAGGTTAATTTAGGATCTGTCTCAGCTTCTGTTAATAGAGATCTCGTCTCATCTGAGAGATTGGGAAGACGAATTACATGTTTTGCCTGGACAATTCCTGAACTCTCAGCGAGCTGAATGCTGGAATTAGACGTTTCTATTTGCATAATCCGAATTTAAATACTTCTGCTAAATATTTTACAGAAAATTATATCATCTGTCTAAAGAAATAAATGTGTAAAAGAGACAAATTTTAAGTTTAATAAAAACTTAACCTTAGATAGGTACAGATATCAGAGTTGATGTGGAGGATGTCTAAAGGCATAAACGTATTCTGCGGAAGGAGGTATTTTAGTGCGCTCTCAATTTTTGGCAATTGCCGGATCGATAGCTATCTCTGTATGTATTGTGCCAAAAGCTGGTGCTCAAACTCCCCAAATTCCTTTTTTACCTAACCTGCAACTTCCTAACACTAGTTCGAGTAATGACTCAGACAATAGGACTATTTCTGCTGCATGGGTTTATCTGGATGGTCGTCGTGTATTCCAAATAACCGGAACAAAAGCGAATCTTACAGAGCGTTGGGAACACGTCCAAGTGACTCTGGATCAAATTAGCCAAGATTACTTGGATTCAAATGCAAAAGAAGTCAAGGTGCAGACGCGGACATCAAATGAATTACCAGTCATTTATGTCAACAACCAATACTTAATGACAGTCAATGCTGATGATGCGAAACTACGACACGTAGATACGTCTGTAGCGGCAAAACAAATTACTGAAGCGTTACAAGAAGACTTAAAACGGACTAGGCAGGAGCGACAGACTTCTAGTTTAATATATCATGGTAAGATTGCAGGCGGAACATTGCTCTTGATGATTGTTTTGAGTTGGGGATTCTATGAGTTGCAGCAGCGCTCAAAATGGGATTCACGACAGCTAATGCAACGAAATTCAGCAACAGACCAACCGTTAACAACTAAATTGCGAAAACAACAAGCAGATCATCTGCAAGAAGCCAAGAGACGACTGTTTCAACTAGGTCAAACAGCAATTTGGGGAGGAGGAACATACACAATCCTGGGTCTGTTCCCTTACACGCGAGCGCTCCAGTTAGGAATTTACTTCAGTTTACAATTTCCGCTCAAAATAGGTATTGTGGCAATAGGAACTTATGTTGCAGTCCGCTTTAGCTATGCTCTGATTGAACGCTTCACTGCAGCTATAGTGATTGGTGGTGCTTTATTAACTCGAGAAAGTACTGAACGTCTAAAACTGCGAGTTTCTACAATTTCTGTCGTTACCAAAGGCATTGTGACTATTACCTGGGTGGCAGTGAGTTTCCTCGTAGCCCTGGTATGGTTGGGTATAAATATTCTTCCCTTGTTAGCTGGTGTCAGTTTGGTTGGTGTTGCCGTATCTCTCGCCTCCCAAAACCTCATTAAAGATGGGATTAACGGCTTTTTGATCATTTTAGAAGACCAGTACGCCTTAGGGGATATGATTAGTGTAGGACAAGTGGGCGGCTTGGTAGAAAATCTAAATTGGCGGATGACTCAAGTGCGGGATGCTGAAGGACGCTTGATCACAATTCCCAACAGTGAAATTAAAATTGTTGCCAATCTTTCCAGTCGCTGGTCCCGAGCTGATTTAAATATCCCAGTAGCAAACCAGACAGATATTGACGTGGCTTTGAAGTTGATTGAATCTGTCGGTTTAGAGATGGATCGAGATCCACATTGGCAAGAACAAATTCTGGAGACGCCTCGAGTTTTGGGAGTCGATAATTTTAGCGAGCGCGGTTTGATTATTCGTGTCTGGATTAAAACACTGCCTCTCAAGCAATGGGATGTCGCACGAGATTATCGCCGTCGTCTCAAGGTAGCCTTTGACGAAGCAGGAATTTGCATTCCTTAGCCAACTCTTCCAATCTGAATCTTGAAAAGCACAAGGGAAAGCTGGAGAAGTAAGGAAATTCCAAATAAAAAAATAATCACTCACCAGGGAATAAAAGTATTAGGTCGAGTTTAAAAATTGGAGAATTTATTTCTTCGAGTTCTCTATTGGCGCTTTCTGTGAATTGTATTTCATACCATTTCACGAAAATCTTGATACAATTCGCTCAAGAACTGCATCCCCTGCAAGCCTAAATGTATCAACTTTAAAGTGAAACGGTATCACGTCTCTTGTAGGGGCAGGTTTTGTTAGATATTGTGTTACAGAAGATACTCCGTCTATTAAACCCGTCCCTACATGCTGTTTACCCCCATTATAGTACATTTGTACTATAATAAAAATGTAGCGATTACAAAGCCGGATCAAGTATGGCGGCGATGTGACAACGTAGCTGGAAGATTGATAGAAAGGTTTGTCTTATGATTAAACATTACATTCTCAGCCTCAATCCGACTGCCAAGCACGAATGGGATCGATGTATCCTACGCGATCCGCTAACTACCAAACGCCCAGATATTGCCAAACTGACGGCCGAAGCAGTCGGTGCAAATGCAGGTAGTTACTTGGTAAGTGTGAATATTGAAGTTACTGTTTTAGAGGAGGCAGCAGCACCTCATGCCGAACAGTTGTCGTTGAATATTACAGATATGAATGTCGAACCGCTACTAAAGGAAGCAGCTTAAATAGCTTATCTGAAATTTAATCGGAAATTGGAGTCAACATCACGCATTTATAATGGGTGGTGTTGGCATTACAGAAGTGGGGGATTGAGTGCGATCAGATCGCCTCTAATGTCTGGTGTAGTGGACAAAAGTGGAATTAAGTAGCATACGAGTATCCATTGTTCCAATGAAACGCCTTACACTACTTTTGCCGCACAGGAGTGATTTGGAAAGCACAAATGGATACCATAACTTGAGCAAAGGAATGCGCGCTCGCACGCTTGGCTGGCTGACTTTCCACTGGAATGTACTGGTTATCCAGCATCTTCCAATGTTTAGCGATCGCCTCTAATTCATTTGATGGGCAGGCAGAATCGAGGCGATCATACCGTCTGGTACTTTCAGCCTGGGTAGATGCTGCACGAAAAGTATACCTAAAGGCATACATTATTCTATAGGATTAGCGCCCTAGAAGATTGACAGCAGAACCAGCAGCAGCACCATTTACGGCATTTCTCCAAGTGTGCTTGCGATCAGTAATCAAACCTGCGGCTGTACCCGCAGCTGCACCTACTGCTGCATCTCGAGCCACGTGGCGGCTTTTATGGCGTCCCGAGCCATTGACAGCATGAACAGCAGCACCAGCCGCAGCGCCATTTACGGCATTTCTCCAGGTGTGTTTGCGATTGGTAACTAAGCCTGCGGCTGCACCACCTCCTGCACCTACTCCAATATCGTGTCCTAAACTCTGTGCAGATACTGGCTTCACTGCCGCTACGTTTACACCGACTAGACTCGTAGCCAATAATCCAGGTAATACTGCACGTTTTAAAATTTTATTCATAGTCTCACCGTTTGAATCAACTGACTGTTTCTTCAAAATTGAAATTTTGCACAGTTTTACTACAGTTCCATTTACCATTTTAAACAATAAATTTTTTTTCGCCTCAACCGAAATGAGTAATACCCAGATTTCTCAAGTCAGAAACAATCATTTATCAGTCAAAAATTGTCGGTGGAAGCATGCGGATTGCCGTTTTTACGTGCTTATACTTCCAATTGACATTGGCAATATTATCCTTTCAACGTCTAGAATCCTTGTATGGTATACTTTTGATGATAAAAGTGTTCATAATCCACCCCGACTAAAAATGTAGGATTGAAGTCACCCGTAAAAAGGCTTTGCTTTTGGGAGCTAACCAAGAGGGTTTAATCATTGAAATCCTTAACAGTTGTTACCATTCAGCGGGGATTTTCCAAGAGCAGCCCAAGACATGGACTTTTGCTCCAGCAACTTTTGCACATCTGCGTTCATGTCTTGAAAGTCGCATTGAAAGTGGTTGTAAAGAATCACAAAAGCTATCTCTCAAACTAGCGGCGACATTTCAGTACGGAATATTCAATAAGCCGCAACCATCTCTGTCGGCTGATTTTCTCATAATTCAACTTGACTCAGTTTCTCCACGAAGTTGAGTAACTTTGTCTTGCTGTTCTCTTCATTGCTGGTTGAATCCAAATTAGTCCAAACTCCAGTGGATAAAGAAATACGGGAAATTGATGAAGGGTTGAAACGAGGGAATACCTGTTCGCTGCTATAACATTCACTTGATTCCTGCATAAGTCAGCCTTTATGACACCTATAAAAACTATGGAACAGTTACTATTGACTGCTCTTGTTTCAGAATTATTCACAGAAGTTCTTAAAAGGTGCAGCCTTATATGATTCAACAAAGTGCAAAATCTAGCTCCAAATTCTTCGCTTTATTGATTGGGGTTGATTGCTATTTACCGAACATACAAGCACAAGGAGGTTTTTACAGTAGTCTTGCTGGTTGTGTGCGCGACATTAATCATGGCGAACCCGAAGGGCGCTGGCTCCCCTTAAAAAGGCAGGGCTGTTTCATTCCACTCGGACAAGAAGTTTGTCAATCTTATTAGAGAGAAATCTATGAGCAATGGTGATGGAAGAATGCATCATCTTTTGAGCAAGACAGTTATTATAAATATGGGTTGCGGTGATTTATATCAGGGATTTCCCAGAGTTACAGCTCAGTTATGGATTGAAGGTAATCTATTGCCAGAGCAGTTTCTTGGCAGCTTACCTCCAGCGCCATATTTGGTTAAACTGTATAGAAATTGGCAGTCAAATTATCAGAGTCTGTGCGCTCGCCAACAGTTACGTTCAATAGCCGAGGACGATGATGAACTCGAAATTGATGCAGATGGTGTCACCAACGTCTGTGTAATCAGCTTTAATGATTTATGCCACAAGCTACAACTAGGCATCAACCAGTGGCTAAGCTCTGATGACTATCTCAATATTAGTCTCCAACTGCGATCGCATCTACACCAAAGAGAAGAAATTCGGGTGATGATGGAAACCAATGATGACTTGCTACGGCGATTACCTTGGCATCGCTATGATTTTTATCGGGACTATCCTCGGGCAGAAATGGCTCTTTGTCAATCCGAGTATAAACAAGCTCAATTATCACAACGACGCAACGGCCACAAAGTTAGAATTTTAGCTGTTTTGGGCAATAGCAAAGGCATCAATTTAGAAGCAGAAACTGGATTTCTCCTCAGCTTACCAGACGCAGAAGTTGTGTTTATTGTCAATCCCACACGTCAGGAATTAAACACACAACTTTGGGACGTGCGAGGCTGGGATATCCTCTTTTTTGCAGGACACAGTCGAACTGAGGGTAAAACAGGCAGAATTTATATCAATGAGAATAAGAAAAATAACAGCTTAACAATTGAACAATTAGAGGAAGCTCTCAAAGCAGCCATTGAAAAAGGTTTGCAATTAGCTATATTTAATTCTTGTGATGGGCTGGGATTGGCTAGGGCTTTGGAGAACTTACATATTCCTACCGTAATTGTCATGCGCGAGCCGGTGGCAAATCTTGTCGCACAGGAATTTTTTAAATATTTTCTACAGGCTTTTGCACTTGAGCGGCTGTCATTTTATTTAGCAGTGCAACAAGCACGTAGAAAGCTACAAGGTTTGGAAGATGATTTTCCTGGTGCTTCTTGGTTGCCTGTAATTTGCCAAAATCCAGCAGTAGAACCACCGACTTGGCTCAAGTTAGGTGGGATTCCCCCTTGTCCCTACCGAGGTTTATTTGCCTTCCGGGAGGAAGATGCACACCTATTCAAAGGGCGGGAACAGTTTACTCAACAATTGCTCCGTGCAGTCAAAAGAAAGCCGTTAGTAGCTGTGGTAGGTCCAAGTGGAAGTGGTAAATCTAGTGTAGTGTTTGCTGGATTAATTCCCCAGTTGCGGCTGGAAAACAATGTTCGGTGGCAAATTGTCTCGTTTCGTCCGGGTAACAATCCCATTGAAGCATTAGCAGTGGCGATCAGCCAGAGGCTTGACGCTCCGCGTATCGCACCTCTGTGGCATTCACTCTTCATCGAGGCTGAGCATCACAGTGCTGGTTCTGTGGCTCAGGCACAGAACGAGAACAGGACGGGCAAGATGCCCATCCCACAAGATAATGACAATAACCAGCGCTTAGTAGAAATGGAACTAGAAATTGCGCTACGGCAAGACAAAAAAGCGTTATCTAAAGTAATAGAAAAAATTGTACAGCGTGGCGATCGCTTACTACTAATAGCTGACCAGTTTGAAGAACTTTACACCCTTAGCCCAGAGTCAGAACGTCAGTTTTTGTTGGATGCATTGCTAACTGCAAGCGATCGCGCTCCCAAGTTTACCCTAGTTTTAACCTTGCGAGCCGACTTTTTCGGACATGCCCTATCTTATCGCCCATTGAGCGATGCCTTGCAGGGAGCAGTCCAGAACTTAGGACCAATGAGCCGTCAGGAATTGCGTCAAGCAATTGAAGAACCAGCAGCACAAATGCAAGTGAGTCTGGAAAAAGAGTTGACAAATAAACTAATTTATGACTTTGAAGAACAATCAGGAAGCTTACCGTTGTTAGAGTTTGCCTTAACTGAGCTATGGTCAAAACAGAAATATGGGTTGCTGACTCATGAGGCTTACGAAGAAATTGGCGGCGTAGAGGAGGCTTTGGCTAATCATGCCGAGGAAGTTTATAAACGACTGGATGAAACACAGCGGCATATTGTACCACGAATTTTTGTGCAATTAGTGCGCCCTGGAGTTGGTACAGAGGACACTCGTCGCATCGCCACCCGTGCAGAAGTTGGAGATGAAAACTGGGGATTAGTAAGTTATTTAGCAGGATACCCAGCCCGTTTGGTTGTCACTGGACGCGATGAGAAGTCCCTTGAAGATACAGTAGAAGTTGTCCATGAAGCCCTAATCCACGAGTGGCTGACTCTGAGAAAGTGGATGAACGCTAACCGTCAGTTTCGCCTTTGGCAAGAACGATTGAAAGTGGCAGTGGTGGAGTGGAAGAATAGTAACTATGATTCTGGGGCATTGTTGCGGGGTATGCCATTGGGTGTAGCTCAAGAATGGTTGCACAAACGAGCTGAGGAAATGACACCCTCTGAGCTAGATTTTATTAATGCTAGTCTACAACAGCGTTCCAGAGAGCAAAAAGAAATCGAGCGCAGGCGACGACGTAACACTCAGGCGTTGATTAGCGTTTTAGTTGCGGCTTTGATTTTATTAGGATTTATTTTTTGGCTATGGCAGCAAGCAGAAAACCGACGATTGAATGCAGAGATTTCAGTTCAGAGTCTGACTACAGAAAATATTTTTGCCTCAGGTTCTGAACTAGATGCTTTATTATTCGGATTGAAAACTGGGAAAAATGTGAAAAAAAATGGTAATGCTGTAGAATCAGATAACCGCACAAAAGCAATTGTTGCTTTGCAACAGGTTGTTTACGGAGTAAAAGAACATAACCGATTGTCAGGGCATAGCGAGCAAGTCTCGAGTGTGGTGTTCAGCCTGGATGGTAAAACCATTGCTTCTGGTAGTTGGGACAAAACAGTGAAACTGTGGAATCTAGACGGGCAGTTACTCCATACCCTGACTGGGCATAGCGATAAAGTCAATAGTGTGGTGTTTAGCCCGGATGGTAAAACCATTACTTCTGCAAATTTTGACAAAACAGTGAAACTGTGGAATCTAGACGGGCAGTTACT
>JAQYWP010001263.1 GCA_029379285.1 Rhizonema sp. PD38 | reverse complement strand
GATAATTATCAAGCATAATTGAACCCTTAGTTATACAAATGAATGCGCTCACATTAAATTAATTTCATGGTATAATTTCGTTCTCTGAGTGCGATCGCCACTAGCAACTCTTTAATCAACAGCAGTTAATATGACTCACTTCAGCACAATCTGTCTATCAGCAGCTAGCCATTCGAACACCATATTACCTTCTTCAAAGCTCCAAATGCACCATCTAAGGTACTGGATGCAGGTTTCGACTTTAGGTCGAAGAGTGTCAAGATACTAATAAATACAGGATTGCTTTAACCAGGAGACATAATTATATATATTGTCATCAGTAAGAGTCCTATCATGACCGAAGCTAAGTCTAACCGTGTTGCCCGTCGAGGACGCATTTTTCCCGAAATCCAGTGGACGGAAGAACAATTTGCCCAATGGAAAGCAAAACAAGATGAGTTTCACCAGCGCTGTAAGCCTATTTTTGATAGAGTCCAACCCGAACTAATTCAAACTCACTACAACTGGTACATGGCAGTTGAACCTGAAAGTGGAGAATATTTTGTTGATAAAGATGAGATGACTGCCATTAAAATGTCTCGCCAAAAGTATCCTTCATCCCCTGTGTTTGTATTTAAAATTAACGAGACTGGAGTTGCAGGGACAATATGATTGCGGGAAGGTTTGGTGATGAGGAGGAGTTGATTTTTGAGATTGAACTGATTGCAGGAAATGGATTTGAATTACCAATTGATGCTGTTTTAGATACGGGCTTTTCTGATTTTTTAGCTATTGATAAGCAGGATTTAGAAGGGTTTGATTGGGAATATTTAGGTGAGCGAAGTATGCTGATGGCAAGAGGTGTATCTAACTTTGATATTTATGCTGGAAAAGTCAGAATTGATGGTGAGATGTTTGATGTTCCTGTTTATGCAGGTGATGGAGTACCTGAAGTTTTACTCGGTCGTCAATGGTTAAAAAATAAGCGGTTAGTTGTTGATATGCGATCAAGTATGTTGACCTTGGGATATTGATATAAAAACTATAGAATACCAAGCTAGAAAATTTTCACGCTTGGTGGCGCGTATAAATTCGCCCTTGTTATTATCTTATTTCTAAGATGCTGCGCTCCCTTGGAGAAGAAATTGTGCTAACTCACAAAATCCTTGCCCTTCGCTCTTCGTAGTCACATAAACAGGTTGGTGCTGTAACCTATCCGTATACTCGCGAATGTTTGCCACACCTACAGAGATTGGAAAACAAAGCTCATCAAATAAACTTTCATCATTAGGACTATCCCCAACAGTCACGATCTCTCCTGGTGTGTACTGAGGAAAATAATCTCGCAGCACCTGTAACAACCCAATACCTTTATCTTGTCCCAGAGGTTTAATGTGACACTGGACGTTGCTATAGGTAAATCCCCAACCTATTTGCTGACAAAGATGACTTATTGTTTGTATTTCATCTGTATTTACAGAATCTACATCAAATGTCCAGTCAGTAATACGAAAGCGATTATCGGCAGATTCTTGAATGTGAGGAAATTGGCTTTGTAATTGTAAAAAAGCTTTAGCCAATTGTTGACGATGAAGAACTAAATCGGGAATGGGTGTTAGGGCGACTGGCCTCTCATTTCCACAAAGGTAAAATAAACTGCCGTTTTCTGCTATAGCCCCCGCTACTGGCAGGTAACTCACAAGTCCACTTACCCACCCAGCAGAACGTCCAGTAACGATGAGGACCTTGATGCCGTGGGCTGTCAAATCTTCCAAAGCTTGCAGCAAAGTGGCAGTAAATTTTCCTTCTGTAGTTAGGGTACCATCCATGTCTGTAGCAACCAGGCGAATGTTTGTCAAGTCTTGTGTAGATGAAACTTGAGACAAGGGTAAGTGTCTAGACATATGTATTTAATATAAAGTACAAGTATATACAACTATCATCTAGCTTCGACCCATCGTGCTGTCTATAACTTGTAAGAGTTGACACAATTCGCTTCATAGCTCTGGCAGTCGAATGCTTACAAAAATATCAATCATACCTCAATATGGCAGTCTGAATTTGGGCATCCTAAAAATCAGGAGTCAATTTCTGTTTGCCAACCATGTATGTCAACTTCAATGTTTATTGCCCAAGCTTTAGGGAAGACGACAAAGACATCCCAACAAGTGCTAACCTGCGATCCTCAAGCACCTCAATTCTTAGTGATCACCTCTGGAGGACTGGCTGTATTCGTAATTGTTTTGATTGTGTATGGCAAACTCCAGATGAAAAAGCTGGAGAAAAAACTCAAGTTTGAAAAATTCCGCTCACGGGAAATCGAGAAAAAGTTTCAGCTCGCCTTGGAAACAATCCGCAAAATGGAAACGAATCCTGATTTGATTAACTCACGGGAATTTAATCTGGAGTATTTGCGAATGCGGATGTCCGAGGACGTGTTTCATTTTGCAATTATTAATCAAGTCAAAATCAAGGTCAAAGATCAAATTTCTCAAGCATTACGTCCAAATCAAGCTCAACAAGGAGTTGTGGGTATTGCCAGTAACAACGGGAGGCAAGTGGATGATATTTTCGATATCGAGTATGAGACTAGTAGTTCGCAAAATTATAGTAAGCGAGTGTTGTTT
>JAQYWP010001262.1 GCA_029379285.1 Rhizonema sp. PD38 | reverse complement strand
ATTTATGATTATTTCAAAGTTCAAGGTAAAGAACAATTGAAAGAATCAGAACTTTACATCTGGGTAATCAAACCTACAGGTGAAATTACCTTCGGTAAAGCTGACTTGAAACCCTTGTAGCAAAAAGAAAATATAACTCTTAACGACTTAGTTGACAATACCCGTCTCACCATTGGTGTGAGAAGCCGTGCAGGTGGTGGTATCATTGCACAAGCAGCGCCTGGTGCTAATCAAACCGAAAAACTACAAAAACTCCACCAACTCCTGATTAAACCGATCGCCAACCTTCTGCCGAAAGATCCCAATAACCGTATTATTTTTATTCCCCAAAGTGGATTATTCCTCGTTCCTTTCCCAGCGTTGAAAGACGAGAACGGTAAATTCCTGATCGAAAAACACACCATCCTCACTGCACCATCAATACAAGTATTAGATTTAACGCACAAAGAAAAACAACATGAACAGATGTTACATGGAACGTCTGTACAGAATGTGCTGGTGGTAGGTAATCCGACAATGCCTTTTGTGCCGCCTTCCCCCGGAGAAGCACCTCAGCAGTTACCATCGTTACCAGGTGCTGAACTTGAAGCAAAAGACATTGCCCAACAATTCAACACCCAAGCAATTATCGGTAAACAAGCAACCAAAAAGGCGATCGCCCAAAAAATGCCTTCTGCACGAATCATTCATTTCGCCACTCACGGCATACTCGACGATTACCGAGGTTTGGTAAGTAGTTTAGCATTTGCTCCCGAACCATCTCCCAATTCTCCACCCAAACCTGGAGAAATCAATGGTTTACTGACAGCTGAAGAAATTCTCGACATGAAGCTGCAAGCGGAGTTAGTCGTTCTGAGTGCTTGCGATACAGGTAGAGGACGCATTACAGGCGACGGTGTGATTGGCTTATCTCGCTCCTTCATCTTGGCCGGAGTCCCCAGTATTATGGTATCACTGTGGTCAGTCCCCGATGCCCCTACTGCCAGTTTAATGACCCAATTCTATACAAATTTCAAGCAGTACCGGATGGACAAAGCCCAAGCCTTGCGTCAAGCTATGTTGACGATTATGAAAAAGCATCCCAACCCTAGAGATTGGGCAGCTTTTACTCTCATTGGAGAATCCGAGTAGTCAATGAACTTAGTGTTGAAGAAGCAGCAATAGTCCTGCTGCCTGACCACGGTTGTTCTATAATTGCAGGTGACAGGGGTGACTCTCCTCCCATCCTTAGAAGGAATGGGCAACGCCAGTCGTCATCTTGTAAATTTAGAGAAACAGAAGTGATGGCGGCTAAAGATAGATTTCATGCTGCGGTTAGAATTGCTCTTGAGAAGGAGCAGTGGAAGATAACAGATGATCCTCTGCGACTGGAAGTAGGCGGAACCAAGTTTGAAATTGATTTAGGTGCAGAGCAATTGTTAGCAGCAGAGCGAGATCAAGAAAAAATTGCTGTTGAGATTAAAACTTTCTTGAGTGATTCACCACTAACCGACTACCATGCTGCATTAGGACAGTTTTTAAATTATCGGCTTGCTTTAGAAATCAGCGATCCAACTCGTCTTCTCTATTTAGCTGTGCCTATGGTTACTTATGAAGTTTTTTTTAAGCGGGAATTTGCACAACTTTCATTAGAAAGATATCAAATTAAACAAATCATTTATGACCCAATTCAAGAGGTAATTGTACAATGGATACCATAGAGTCTTATCGCAATATAATTCAGTCGTTGTTGACAGCTTATGCTGCTATTCCCATCGCTAATGGGTCGATTGATTGCTATACAGTATTTGATACTAAACAAGACCATTACCAGGTCATGAATGTGGGTTGGGATGGCTATCGAAGGGTCTATGGTTGTGTTTTACATTTAGATATTAAGAAAGGAAAGATTTGGATTGAGCAAAATATGACGGAAATGAGAGTAGCCCAAGAGCTTGTGGATTTGGGGGTGGCAAAGGAAGATATTGTGTTGGGGTTTCAATTTCCGGAAATGCGGCAATATACGGATTATGCAGCAATACGGTTCAGTTAAGTTTTGAAGACTCCGAAAATAATCGAGTGCGATATTATAGTAAAGCGACGAAGAGCCGAGCAAAAGGCGATCACGCAGCGTTCTGTGGAAAATCACATACACAACTATGAATGTACAACTTGTTAACTCCCTTGTAGAAGTGGTACTAAACCTCTCTCCCGAAGAGCAAAAACTTTTTCTGGAAAAGCTTAATAATCAGCATTTAACGTTACGAACCAGTAAACCGCAAACATCAGAAGAGAGATTATTACTTTGGCAGGAGTGGATAGACACAGCGCCAAAAAGCTATGCCAACCTTTCTGATGAAGTTCTGCGTCGAGAAAATATCTATGATGATGAAGTATGACCCATTATCTATTAGATACTAATATTCTGTTACGCTCCAGGGATATAGCTTCACCCGATTACAATCTTGTAGATCGCACAATCAGGTATCTAATATCTAATAACCATCGCTGTTTTATTACATGTCAAGTTTTAATTGAATTCTGGGTTGTAGCCACTCGCCCTGTAGTAGTAAAGGGAGCATCCCAATTTGGAAAAAACACATTATTCGCGAGTTTGACTCGCGAATAA